>JANQPK010000387.1 GCA_028289505.1 Cyclobacteriaceae bacterium | reverse complement strand
ATATTATCGCTGCTACCCGTTATCCGGTAAAGTATGACCAGGAACTGGATAACTGGCTTGACTTCGGTGCCAGTCCTAGAGGTTCGATTGCACTGGACCGTGCCAGCCGCACCCACGCCTGGTTAATGGGTAATGATTTTGTCAGTCCTGACAACATCAGGGCTGTAACACATGAATGCTTGAGACACCGGTTGTTGCTAAGCTATGAAGCCAACGCCGAGGGAGTAAATGCCGACCAAGTGATTGACAAAATCCTCGAGTTGGTAGCAGTAATTGCCTGAACTGACTAAAGATCGTGGCTGATAAAGCGAAATACCCTGAAGATGTCTTCACTTCGTTGCTGGAACTTCGAAAAATGTCGAAATATGCCAGGCTGTTCCAGTTTTCAAGTCGCCCGAAAAAGGTGAACAGTATTCTAGGGGGCAAACATGCATCCCGCTTACGGGGTAGAGGGCTTGACTTCGAAGAGGTTCGAAACTATGTGAAAGGGGACGATATCCGGCATATTGACTGGAAAGTAACCGCTCGCACCCGTAAGACCCACACCAGGGTATTTACTGAAGAGAAGGAAAGGCCAGTATTGATTGTGGTTGACCAGTCAAAATCAATGTTCTTCGGTTCACAAAAACGCACCAAGTCGGTAGTAGCTGCCGAATTGGCGGCATTGGTTGCCTTTAAAATTTTAAAATCCGGAGACCAGGTAGGCGGAGTGGTTTTTGCAGACCAGGGCATTGATTATATCCTCCCGAAACGGGATCGCAAAAATATCTTAAGGTTCCTAGAAAGAATGGTAGTGCGGAATCACCAATTGAAGGACTCTGAGCCAGTTGAATTCGAAACTGCTCTCAACCAGGTAACCCAAAGGATCATGAACATCGTAACTCATGACTACCTAGTAGTCATTATTAGTGATTTTCATAGATACTCAGCCAAAACAATAAAATCCGTATCTATGTTGGGTCAGCATAACGATGTTATCTTGGCTAAAATCATGGATCCCATGGAACGAGATTTGCCCGAGACCAGTTTCATTGCCAGCGACCGTAATCAACAGATTTTAGTAACCGGTAAGTCAACCGAGATTCGGAAGAAGTTTAAATCGGGTTTCGAGCAAGATCTGATCAACTTCGAGGCAGAAATGCGCAAACATCGCATTCCAGTATTAGTGCTGGATACCATTGACCCAATCGATCAACAACTTAGAAACCTATTTAGCAAATCCCAATGATGGATCAGTATTTACAGCAGCCAACCCAGCTGAACAACTTATATGAGCCTCCACCAGTACCTTTTACTTTTGAGACCATCGGTTGGGAAATACTGTTAGGAGTCTTGATCCTGTTACTTTTGGTCTTAGCCGAGATTTGGATAAAGTCGTATCGACGAAATGCTTACCGAAGGGCTGCATTAAAGCAGCTGAACTTATACCAGCAAAGTAGTTGGAAGGTGCAAGATGTGCTGGTATTGCTCAAAAGTAGCGCCATACACGCCTATGGTAGGCAAAGGACCGCCAGTTTACATGGGCTTAATTGGTTGCAATTCCTTGAGGGGTCTGGTAAAAACGTACAATTGGTAAAGCTCGAGCAAGACATTGCAACTGCCGTTTACCAGGACCAATCGCTAAACC
This sequence comes from Cyclobacteriaceae bacterium, assembly GCA_028289505.1. Lineage (GTDB taxonomy): Bacteria > Bacteroidota > Bacteroidia > Cytophagales > Cyclobacteriaceae > SZUA-3. Next base: position 25,880 of record JANQPK010000387.1, on the reverse strand, counting down.
CGCAGGCTGGTGATGAGCTTATGGATAATGCCAGAAAATGGATCAAAACCCATGCCCGAAAACCTTGAATTTGCCTACCCATGGGTAATCTGGTTGCTACCCTTACCCATATTAATTTACTGGCTGCTACCAGGCATTCGCATGAGAAGTGCCGCCTTGCTGCTACCAAGCTTCAATAATGCGGTAAAATATACCGGTCAAAAACCTCGAATGGGAGCTTTGGTTCGGAGACGCAACTTTTTCAATTGGTTGGTTTTATTGATCAGCTGGATGGGCATTTTATTGGCACTTTCCTCGCCTAGGTTAGTGGGTGAACCAGAGTACGAGGTAAAAACTGTGAGAGACTTTCTGATCACCGCAGATATCTCATTTAGCATGGCTCAAGAAGACTGGACTATGGAGGGGAAAAAAGCCAGTAGATGGGATGCGGTGAAGCAGGTCATGAAAGACTTCATCAAAAAAAGAGAGGGGGACCGGATGGGTTTAATTTTTTTCGGTTCCGCTGCCTACATCCAGGCTCCCTTCACACCTGATTTGCAGACGGTCAGTCAGCTGCTGGAAGAAGCTGACGTGGGGATGGCTGGCCAGATGACCCATATCGGTAAAGCGATCACTAAAGGTATCGAACTATTCGACCGGGATACCATTGAAACCAAGGTGATGTTATTATTGACGGATGGAGTAGATGCTGGCACCGATATACTGCCTTTAGATGCCGCAGACTTAGCCCAGAAAGATTCCGTGATCATTTATACTATCGGCATAGGTGACCCAACCGGAAAAGGTGGTGATTTGGATGAGAAGACGCTGATGGAAATCGCTGAAATGACCGGTGGTCAGTACTTTCTAGCCCAGGATGAAGAAAGACTGAGCCAAATTTATCAGGAATTGGATAAACTGGAACCCATTGAATTTCAAGAAAAACAAAACCGACCAATAACACTGCTTTACTATTATCCATTGGCAGCGGTTTTACTACTGCTGATGACGGTGGTTATCTTGATGCAGGCCGTCCATCTGACAAAAAGGATCTTCAGCAAGGAGGTGAACTATGTTTGACCTATTCCCAATTGACTGGGCCGGTTTTCATTTTATGCGGCCAGAGTTGCTTTGGCTATTAGTACCACTATTTGTGATACTGGTTATGGGGGCCATCTCCTTGAGACAGGAGATAAAATGGAAATATATTATCTCCCCGCATTTACGACCTTACGTGATCCAGCAGGGCAGTGAATCCAAGAAACTATTGATGTACGGATTACTGTTGTTTGGCATGGTCAGTGGCATAGTAGGTGCGGCTGGACCCACCTGGGAAAAAATAGAAGTCCCGGGTCAGCAACTCGAAACCCCGGCGGTGCTAATTTTGGATATGTCGGATAGTATGTTATCCGACGACATACCACCCAATCGTTTGGAAAGAGCGAAGTTCAAAATCAACGACTTTCTTTCCCAGGACCCCAGAGCCAGGGTGGCACTGATCGGTTACGCGGGTACCGCTCATACCATTGTTCCCTTAACCCATGATTATGAGATTATTCGCAGTCATGTTGATGGATTATCACCTTCTGTAATGCCCGAATCTGGCAACAGTTTTTCTGAAGCATTGCAATTGGCTGATTCGGTAATGGCGGTTACCACCGCACCGGGAATAGTGATGATTCTTAGCGACGACACTGAGGAGGTATGGGAAGAGGAAATCCGACAGTATCAGCAATTTGGAGATCATAGGATTATGCTGTTGTCTTTCAATTCTCAGATGGCTTCCACTAGCAGCACTAGTGATATTACTCGATTTGACAGGTATCAACTAACCTTAGATAAGAGCGATGTGGAACTTATGGCTGAATCTATTCGTCAGGATCTGGTTTTTACTGAATCACCAGAAGAGAAAGAAGATGAATGGCGTGATACAGGCTGGATATTAACACTGCCTACCGCAGTGGTGTTATTAATGTGGTTTCGTCGTGGGTGGGTATTAATTTGCCTGCTAATGGTATTTACTTCCTGCAATTGGGGTGAAAGGTTCCAGGATCTTTGGTATTCCAAGGACTATCAGGGGCAGATGCTTAGTGATCAGGGCAAATTTGAACAAGCAGCTGCAACCTACATCGACCCTCTTAGACAAGGTGTGGCTTATTACAAAGCTGGTAAGTTCCAAGAGGCCGCCAGGGCCTTCGACAAGGATACCACTGCCATTGCTGCTTATAATAAAGGGCTGGCATTTGCCCAAATGGGAGATTTGAGTTCGGCGCAGTTGGCATTTCAACAAGCAGTGGAGATGGATCCAAATTTTGAACAGGCGCTGGAAAGCCAGGAAAAAATTAGTCAAATTATACAGCAGCAGGATGAAGTGAATTTTCAGGATGCAGAAGAGCAATCTGCCGGTGATGAACAGGCAGAGAACATTCAAAACAAAGATATGGAAGACTTGGGTGGTGGTGGTCAGGAAGCAACCGAAGAGGATATGCAAAAAGAACGTAAAGAGGAGACCGTTACCACCGATATTCGTAAAGGAAAGGAATTGGATGAGGTTCCGGATGACATTGGCTCCACGCAGCAGGATAATTCCAAAGTATTGATGCAAAAAGTAGACGATGACCCTTCCTTATTCCTAAAAAGAAAATTTGAATACCAGTTAAAGAAACGGAGAGCAGTAGGTAATGAATAAGGATTTATTAAAGAGACTGTCATTTGCACTTTTACTGTTACTGGTTCCCACGGACCATTATGGGCAACGTATCTGGAGCAATGTCAATCTGGATAGAACCTCTGCTTATGTTGGCCAACCCATTACCGTAACCATCGAGGTTTACACCTCCACCTGGTTTACCAGAGGCATAGACCCTGGAAACATCCAGGTGGAAGGCGCATTTACTGTTTATTTTAGACCAGTCAGTTCTAGCATTCGGGTGGAGGGTAAAACCTATGCCGGAGTAAGATTGATCTATCACGTATTCCCTCACCGTCCGGGCAATATTCTATTTCCCAGCTTAAACCTCACGGTCCAGTCCCCCCCGGAAGGAGACTATAAAGGTGTTGAAAGAGGCTTGACCACTGAACAGAAACCCATCACGGTAAAAGCCATACCCTCCGATTTTTCCGGAGACCAATGGCTGGTAGCTACCAGTCTTTCAATTACCGATAATTACCCCAAGAATGTCACTGAAGTTAAGACTGGTGAAGTATGGACGCGCAGTATCACTCGAACTGCTAACGGAACCGTTGCAGAATTGATACCCCCATTTAACTGGGACTCGATTCCCGGGATTAGCCAGTACCCGTCGCGCAGCCAGCTGGAAAGCCACAAAACCAAAACCTCCATTTATGCCACACGCACCGAAACCATGCGCTATCTTTTTACCGAAGAAGGTGAAGTGACGATCCCAGCCAAAACCATTTACTGGTTTCATCCCTACAGGGAAAAGCTGTACAAGAGGACGTTAGAAGAGATTTCAATTAATGTACTTCCCAATCCAGACCTGGGCATGGTAAAGACCATGCGCGATTCGCTAAGTACCCAGAACGCTGAGGAAATGGGAAATATTGAGTCAAAAAGCCTTCCCGTGATGGTGCTTGGGTTGACTATTCCTCAATTGGCCGCCCTCGGCACTGCCTCAATTTTAGTATTGTGGCTTGTAGCAAAGTTGCTCATTAGGCTGAAGCGTCTTCTGGTGAGTAGGCGCAGGGATTACTTAAAATCCGAATTGTATTATTACAGGAAGTTTCAAAAGGCTTTAAAAGCAAAGCAAATTAGAGATATAGAAAATACCTTGTACCAATGGTTGGACCAATTATCTATCAAAGAGCCAAGTATCTACGGACTTGCTGAAAAAACAGGTGTTAAGGAACTGGAGAATGAAGCCCAAAAGCTACACCTGGGCTTGGTGAATAACCAAAACTCAATTGAGTTAGATAACACAGTCTGGAATCAAGCCCGTAAAACCTACACCCAAAAACCGAAAGACTTACCTTCCAAATATTGGATCAATCCTTAGTACCGGGCTTACCAGCAGGCAGAAAACTCGGTAATACAATCAGCGTTGACAAAAGCACGAAAACCACTCCAATAGTCAGCAGCCAGCCCATGCTGGCAGTACCCCGGTGTGGAGAAAAAGCCAGATTCCCAAAACTGAACAGGGTGGTAAGAGAACTGAATAGTACCGCACGGGCGGTACTGGTTTGCAGCAGTCCTTTTTTACTAGAGGATTTGGCCCGATGCACAATATGTACACCATTATCCACCCCCAGCCCCAATAACAATGGCAGAGCAATAATATTGGCAAAATTGAAATTAATACTGAGTACCACCGTCAGGGCACAGGTAAAAAGTCCTGCCAGCAACAGAGGCAACAGAATGAATAGGGTTTGCTTTAGATCCCGGAGGTATATCAATAATAATAGGCTGATGGCAATCACCGCATAGGTAAGTGCCTGTTTAAAAGATTTTACTACCGTATCTGCAGACGCAATGGTTACCATCAGGTCGCCGGTGGCGGTAGGTGCCACCCCCTGAACCGATGAGGAAAATTCCCGCATTTCAGGGTTATCATTTAAATTTTCCGCAGGTAACACTTGTACCCGGTATTGGCCCTGGCTTGAAATCCATCGGTTTTTCAAATTGTCGGGCAACCACTCCAAGCTGATTGGTTGCGGATTCAAACTCCCTAAAGCATTACTTATGGTGTAGGGAAGAGCCTTTAACAATCCGTCTTGTAAGGTGGTGATGGTCCTTGATATGCCGACGGTATCGGATTCACCTAAAGAGTCCGCCAGTAAAGAAAGATTTGCTCCCAGGGTCTTCAAGTAATCAAGCTCTGCGTAGGCCGGGCTGTTAAGCAGGGTGGCAAAATCAACTATGGCTTTTAACTGCTGTTGATCTGAGACCTTTTCAAATTCGAATAAAGGAGCCTCTATCCCTGCAAATTGGTTTTTTGTCTGGCGTATCTGTTGAATCTTTGCCGGTTGATTACTGGGGATGTAACTAAAAATATCAATGCTGCGATCCACCTCAGGCAGTGCATTCAATTGATTTTTTAATGCCGCCGATGTACTGCAATCAGGAACAACTACATTTAAGCTCCAGGGGGTGAAACTGTTCTTGGACATCAGCTCCCGAACGGTAGAAACTGACTCGCTCTTTGGATCGCGAAGATTGATGGGATCATAATCAAACTCTATTAGGGGTAACAATACCACGGCTACCAAGGACAGCACCAAAGTGCCTATGCGGATAGGTCGCCGGTATTTTTCAATAACTGGACCATCCAGTTTTCTTGAAGCTGCCAGGGGCATACCCAAAGCCGATAGCTTCCACAGAAGACAAGGCAATAGAAACAGGGTAACCAGTAAACTGATAAACATTCCCGTACCGGCGATAATACCCAACTCCGACACCCCGGTAAATGCTGTAGGCACGAAGGCATAAAATCCTATGGAAGTAGATAGTGTACTGAGAATCAAGGCCGGAGCGATGTGATTGATACTAACGGTCAAGGATTCTTTTGCAGGGAATCCCTCCCCTGCCAATTCTCGATAGCGCAGACAGATATGGATGGCATAATCAACACCTAAGCCGATATAAAGTACCGCAAATGCTACTGAGATCATGTTGAGTTGCCCAACCGCCCAAGTGCTGAAAGCGGCGGTAAGTACCAAGCCCACTATCAAGGTATATAAAGTTGCCGCTATTAGCTTGAATGACCTCAACCCCAACCACAGTACCAAACTCACCATGATCAAGGCTAAGATACTTGCTTGAATGGCCCCATCCATTACGCTACCCATTTCTTCATAGGTCATGGCCTTTTTCCCGGTAAGTCGAATCTGCACATGGTGGTGGCCATACCTTTCTATAATCCGTCTCACCTCCTCAATGGCGCTTTTGGCTGGTCTAACCCTCTGGAAATCAAGTATCGGTTTAATTTGAATAAATCGATACTCCGACGAGAAGCTTTGATTCTGGTTTCCCATAAGATTTTGCCAGGACACCATATCTTGATCCCCTTCGGTAGTGGCCATTACCACCCGATCGATCTCTTGGAACATAGGTGACATTGCATCCAATTGATCCTCTGCACTAAATCGCACCATCAAGCCCAAAAATGAGAATAGCCCTTTCAAACTGTAATGCTCAGTTAGGAAGGACATCATGGGTTTGGCTTTAACCAAATTGTTTGCCAGAGTACCTATTTGGGCTGTATCCAGGTAAAGCAGCTGATTTTGCTTCATAAAGGGCTCTCCTATCGGCTGAAATACCGCTTCAAACAAATCCGGTTTGAGCCTTAACGCCTGAGATATGGAGTCTGCAACGCTGGATACTAGTTCTGGTACTGTCCCAGATATCACCAACACCATATTATCTTCTGTCTGTGGAAAGGTGTGTTTGTATGCTTCCCTGATCTGACGAAAAGGAAGCTTTTGATCGAACATGGCGGAGGTATCGCTGTTAACTCCAAGGTTCCGGGTGGTGTAGTTGAAACCAATAACCGCTAGTATGGTAAACCCGATGATAATGGACCAGGCGTGGTTGAAAACCAGCTTTGAAACCCACTGTAACAAGCGATTCTGGAATTTTATCATCTGGTTCTGCAGAGACAAGACTTCAAGCAATTTAACAAACTATTGAGTAAGGTTTTCGGGCAGTACAATATTGTTTAATTTGAGTGGTATGGGCATCTCGCGTTACTTCAAATCCGGTACCGTAATTGGCGCGTTGATATTGATTACGGCAGCCTATTGTATGGTTAGATTAACCAGTCTGGGTGCCTTTAATCATGTGGAGACTAACATCTTGCCCTCAGTAACCGTTTTAGCGAAAGTTCCAGGACCCGAAGACCTGGAAATCAACCCAAAAGACAACCTTTTGTACTTTATTAGTAGCAACCCCTGTGCTGAAGATCCGGAGAGAGGTGGGATCTACTGGATTGACTTGAAGCAGCAGCCACCCCAGGTTCACCCCTTTGCTTTTGATCAACCACTGGATTTCCATCCGCATGGTCTGAGCTATTTTGCTGAGGGAGATTCGCAATATCTGTTTACCAACAACCATCGATCAGATGGAACCCACAGTGTGGAAATCTTCCGAATCGCGGCAGATCAACAGCTGGAGCAGCTGGAACATCTCGAATCCATTACCGGACCTGCGCTTACCTCCCCTAATGACCTGGTAGCCGTTGGTCCTAGATCCTTTTTTGTGACCAACGACGGCCGGGCACATGACCGCTTGACTCGATCGATTGATACTTTCCTTGGACTTAAAAGTGGAAAAGTACTATTCTATGACGGACAGCGGTTCTTAAGTGCTGTAGATAATCTGTCATTCCCTAATGGTATTGCCTTGGATTTGGCCAAAAATCGAATAATGGTGGCTGAAACCCTCTCCGGATATGTTAGTACCTACCAGTTATTAGAAAACAACTCAATCAAGCAGTTGGATAGCTTTTATGTAGGAGTAGGGATTGACAATATCAGCACTACTGAATCAGGTGGATTGATTATAGCAATACACCCCAATCTGTGGAAGCTTTCACGGCATATGAAAGATCCTGATAGGTCAGCTTATTCTAAGGTGGTACAAATTGACCTTGCCTCCAAAAACCAACAAATCCTATACCAGCAATCCGGAGAGCAGATTTCTGGGGTCAGTGCGGCAGTAGAATTTCGGGGATCTTTGTATATGGGTGCCGTCTGTGATCCCTTACTGTTGCACATGGAAATTAGAAATGATAAATAAACGGTGGTTAATTGGCGGCTTGCTCATTAAAGGAAATCATCCAATTGATGCCGAATTTATCGGTACACATTCCAAAATAATCACCCCAAAATGTGTCATCCATGGGCATGGTCACATTGCCACCATCTGCTAGTTTAGCATGCATGGTATCAGCTTCTGATTTGGAGTCCACTGAAACCGATAATGAGAAGTTATTACCAACCACTGTTGGAGGACCCCAATCACTACTACTATCGCTGCCCATCAGTACGTACGCTCCGATGGGAAGTGAAACGTGCATGATCTTGTTCATATCTTGCTCTGATACCGGTAGATTAGGATCAGGTGGCATTTCGGAAAAGCGACTCTTAAAGGTAAAGTCTCCTCCGAATACAGATTGATAGAAATCGAAAGCCTGTTCACAATTTCCGTCGAAGGTAAGGTATGGATTTAACTGGATCATGGTTGTTAGTTTAGGATTAGATATTACAAATTACGAATTCAGACCAATTCTTCATTCCTTATCCTTATTTCTTATTTTTACAGATTCCGAAAAACCGACTAATACCATTATGAAGATTTCTCAACACCGTAGTTCTTTGCAAAAGGTATTTACTTCTACGTTGATGGTGCTCCTGTTCTGGGGGTGCCAACCACAAATCGAACAAATATATCCCAATCGGATTGTGGAAATTGGAACCGAATATGCACAAAACGTGGCTGACCAGATCCAGGACCAGGTTTCTCTGACAGTTGCTGACGGTTTTGAGCTGGACCTTTGGGCATCAGATACCCTGGTAAATGATCCTATTGCCATCAGTATCGATGAACACGGCAAGGTTTTTTATACTTTGGCTACTCGACAAACTAACTCCGAGTTTGACATCAGGGGACACCGTGACTGGATGGAAGCCTCTATTTCTTTTAAAACCGTAGAGGATAGACGCCAATTCCTAAAAGCCACCTTTTCTGAAACCAACCAGGAGGGAGAACAATTCTTAAAGGATCTAAATCGGGATGGTCAACTCGACTGGAGAGATCTGGCTGTGGAAAAAGAGCAGGTATGGTTTGTGGAAGACACTGACGGCGATGGATTGGCTAACCGCAGTCAGCTTTACCTGGAAGATTTTCATGAAGAAATAACTGATGTAGCCAATGGTGTAGAAGCTTTTGATGGAGAAGTTTTTGTTGCGGTTGGCCCTGATCTATGGAGAACCAGCGATCGTGATGGAGATGGCATTGCAGATCTGGTGAATTCCATCAGCCATGGCTACGCAGTACATATCGGATTTGGAGCACATGGCATGTCTGGGGCCAAAATAGGCCCGGATGGCAGGATCTGGTGGGGTATTGGAGACATTGGAATGAATGTGGTGGATCAAGAGGGTAATAGGTGGGAGTATCCCAACCGAGGTGTAGTAGTACGGTCTGAGTTGGATGGCAGCGGCTTTGAAGTATACGCCGCAGGGGTTCGAAATACACATGAATTCGTATTTGACAAATACGGAAACCTGATCTCAGTAGATAATGATGGAGATCATCGTGGAGAACGGGAACGTTTGGTGTATCTGATCAATGGCTCTGATACGGGATGGAGGATCAACTGGCAGTTCGGTAAGTATTCCGACCCTAAAAACAACGATTACAAGGTATGGATGGATGAGAACATGCACGTTCCTCATCAGGAAGGTCAGGCCGCATTTTTTTTACCACCGATAGCTAATTATGTAAACGGTCCCACCGGAATGGTTTATAACCCGGGGACTGCCTTGGGGGAAAACTGGCGCGAGCATTTTTTTGTGGCAGAATTCCGAGGCACTCCAGTCAACAGTCCCTTGCATGCCTTTACCCTGGAACCTAAAGGTGCAGGTTTTGAATTAGCGCAAACCCAGGAAATCGTAAGGGGTGTGCTGCCTACCGGGGTGGATTTTGGTCCAGATGGAGCCTTGTACTTCAGTGATTGGATCGATGGTTGGAATCCCAAAGGTCAGGGCCGGATTTGGAAACTGGATGTAGTTGATGGAGATACGGATCCGCTAAGATCGGAGGTTCAATCTTTACTTGAAGTGGAATTCTCTGATCTATCAGGTGAGGAGCTGCTGGGCTATTTAAGTCATCAGGATATGAGGGTACGCCAGAAAGCACAGTTCGAGTTGGCTGACAGGGGTTCAAAAGGTTTAGAAGTCTTTAAACTGGGGCTGCAACAAGAGGATCAATTGGCTCGCATTCATGCTATATGGGGAATTGGTCAGATTGCCAGAAGGGAAGACTTGAAGCATGCAGAGGTCTTATTGCCACTACTGCAAGATCATGACCCCGAAATCACCACCCAGGCGTCAAAAATTCTTGGTGACATCCGATACCTTGAAGCTGGTGATCAGATGGTTCCGTTACTAAATCATGAATCTTTGAGAGTCCAGTTACATGCCACAGAAGCCCTGGGTCGTATAGGTTATGGGGTAGCACTACCAGCAGTGGTCGATTTGATTGAGAAAAACAATGATCAGGATATCTGGTTGCGTCATGCAGCAATGATCGCACTCTCCAGATTTGGAGATGACGACGCTTTATCCGCATTGAGTGATCACCCTTCGAAGTCGGTGAGGCTGGCTGCGGTCGTAGCCTTACGCAGAATGAAAAGTCCCGCCATCAGTGCCTACTTAAGTGACCGCCATGAAGATGTAGTCACCGAGGCGGCCCGTGGCATCAACGATGATCTGGGTATTGAAGAAGCCTTACCAGCATTGGCCAGTATACTTGCAGAAAGCCCTTTTGGCAATGAAGCTTTGATTAGGAGAGCCATTAATGCCAATCAAAGACTTGGTAAGCAAAACAATGTGGATGTGTTGATTGTCTATTCGCAGCAGCAGTCGGCCCCAGCCGATATGCGTGGTGAAGCGCTGCAAGCCTTGAGCCAATGGGCCAGTCCTTCAGCCTTTGACAGGGTTGATGGTCGCTATTTAGGGACGCAGCCGCGTGAAGATAGTTATGTAAGGCAGCAATTGGGTTCGGTAATTGCCAGTCTGTTAAACAGCAAGAATGATACGGTTCAGCTGGAGGCTGCTACCGCTGCCGGCAAGTTGAAATTGATGGAATCAGAAGCGAAGCTTATGGCTTTGGCCAGCAGTCACAATAATGCCGCAGTGCGCAGAGCCTCACTCCAGGCCTTGGCCGATCTCCCTTCACCACAGCTAAACCAGGCCTTACGAAGTGCTTTCAGGGATAACAATGCCGAGGTAAGATCAGCAGCTCTGGCAATACTCCCGGAATCAAAAATCTCCGAAGAGCAGGCGGTCACGCTATTCGATCAAATCATGAAATCAGGTACTTATCAGGAGCAACAGGTGGTACTTTCCTCCCTGGGGGGCATGACCGGTACTCATGCGATTTCAGTCCTGGACCAATATTTGGGTTGGCTGGAATCTGGAAAGGCACCCTCTGAAATCAAATTGGATATCCTGGAAGCAGTGAAAGCACAAAACAACGACCAGCTGATGGCAAGGGTGGTTGCCTACGAAGAGTCCAAGCCATCAGACGATCCGCTAAGTCCGTATCTGGAGACGCTGAATGGAGGCAATAGCCAGAACGGACAAGAAATATTTCGAAACCATGAGGCTGCCCAGTGTATACGCTGCCATACTATTTTTGAAACCGGTGGCACCATGGGACCCGGTTTATCTGGGGTAGGATCAAAATATACTGCAAGATCGCTGTTGTTGGCCTTGATTGAACCCAGCAGTAGTTTTGCTGAGGGCTATCATATGGTTACCTTGAAATTGAATAGCGGAGCAACCAAGACGGGGTTAGTACAATCTGAAACCGACCAAAGCATTGTGGTCAAGAGTGGGAATCAAGAAGCAGAGCAAATATCCAAATCGGAAATTGTGGAACAAACCAGTATACCATCCAGTATGCCACCCATGGGCACTATCCTGAATAAAAAGGAGATCCGAGATGTGTTGGCCTACCTGGTAACACTTGACGGGGAACATTAGGTTAATGATTGATGGACTGAAGGATTGAACATTCAACATTGATCCTTGAATATTCCCCCAACAACCTTATCTTGAGTATTTAATGAAGAGGTCCTTATTACTTATACTTCTTTTTGGCATTGGAGTAGCTGGTTACAGCCAAACTATTGGAATCTACTACACTAAAAATGGAGCTAAACTCACCGGTGATAAGCCCCAGGGATTTAGGATTGCCTATGATCAGGGATTCGCATTAGGTCTCTTCTACGACACTACTGTAGCCAAAGACGTGGAACTCAGCCTTCAACCAGGTTATCAAAAGATTCAATCAACGGTTAAAGTGCCTGACAATGAAGGTGAATTGAAAGATACTCTGAAACTAAGACTGGATTATTTCAGTCTTCCATTACTATTCAAATTCCACCCTGAAAAAACCAATCGCTTTTATTTCATTGCAGGCCCACAGGTTGGCTTTTTATTGGAGAGTAATACTACCAATGAATTGGGGGAGGAACAGGATCGAAGTGCGTTGTTCAATGACCTAAATGTCACCCTGAATTTTGGTCTCGGATACAAAATTCCCATTAAAACCCTGGAATTACTGATTGAGGCTAGATATGAACAGGGGCTGTTGAATGTTACGGACTTTGGAAATCCCCAAGAGTTATTCTCCCGAGTGAAAACTCAAGGAATTAATCTAACACTAGGTTTAGGCTTTCCGTTTAAATCCAACGCAGATGAGTAGATTATATGCATTTTGGCTATTGTTTATAATCTCAATGGGATCCTTTGCGGTCAATGCCCAGGAAGTACAAGGTCAAAAGCCTACGCTTAATGACCATACCTTTATTCCATTAAGCTATTTGAACTCTTCTTTTAATAATACCGCCCTAACCATGCCTCTTGGGGTTGGAACCACTGCAAATTTCAACTTTGAACCTTCTGTACCGGAGCTGGATTCCTTGTTAGGTTTAGACGGGGAAGTGCTTTTCGCAATACTGGGGCTCAAGTACACCCAAAAAGTACAGGATTGGATAAGCTTTTACCTGAAACTGAATCTTTCTGCAAGATTGGGAACTGATGTTGAAAGCTTATTATCTCAAGGATTTAATACCGTGATCAGCTTTGAGGTAGGTTCGATGATCAAGCTCTACCAGACTAAGAAGACCAGGCTGGCACTATCGGTAGAAGTACAAAATTACGACGGAAACTTTGTAGACATTAGTGGATTTGTAAGAGATGTGGTTGATGGTGCTCCCGATCCCAAAATAATACGTCGAATTCCAGCACTCACCACCAGTGCTGGTCTTCACTTTGCCTGGGGAATCAATGATTTGTTCGGCGTCAGAGGGGAGGGAACCTATGCCTATGGCGAAACCTTTACCCGGGGTAGAAGTGACGGATTTTATACTATCAAGGGTGGAGTTGATGTCGATTTCAACAAAAGGTTCGAAGTTCCGCTAGGTGTAGCTTTGACCTATGCCCTTACCACTGAACCAGAAATCGTCTATGTTGACAATGAAACGGCGCGCATGTTCTTTTGGAAGTTGGCTTATACCGGAAGGCAGGATTTCGATATCGGTATTGAGGGAGGAACCATGATCATTCCCTTTGAAAATCTCACCACCAAGCCTACGGTCAACCTGTTCTCCATTACTATGAACTATTTCTTCAATTAATCTTCACAGATACTCCAATAGTCTTTCTATGCGCTCTATCTGGTGAAATCGCTGGTTCTCGATGGTGTGGGTAATTCTCTCGTGCTCCCAGGTCACATGATATGGTATATGGAAGGCAAACCCTCCCAGTTCCAGTACGGGTAGCACATCTGATTTCAGGCTGTTGCCAACCATAACAAAGTCCTCCGGGACTATATCCAAATGGCTGATCAACTTTTCGAAATCCGATTCCTGCTTCTCAGACATGATCTCAATATGGTGGAAGTATGCTGCCAGCCCCGATTTTCTTAGCTTTCGCTCCTGGTCTAACAAATCTCCTTTAGTGGCCAGCACCAATCGATACCGGTCTTTCAGAGATTCCAACACCTGTTCAACACCCTCGAATTTTACTACCGGTTTGTCCAGCAGTTCTCGACCAAAGCCAATGATCTTGTTGATGTCAGCAGCATTTAAATTTCCATCGGTAACCCGGATCGCGGTTTCGATCATCGATAGTATGAATGCTTTAATACCATAACCGTACCAGGGCAAATTGGTAATTTCTGTACTGAGCAGCTCCCGAGCCACTGTATGCTGAGGTAAATAATCTTCTAATAGCTCCTTGAATTTATTTTCAGCTTCTTGAAAATAGTGTTCATTGTGCCATAGTGTATCGTCAGCATCAAAAGCAATTACCTTAGCTTTCATTCTTGCTTCAGGTCTTTTAAGTCAAATTTTTCTCCAGATTTAGCAGAGGTGATGGCAGCCTGCAGAATTGTCATTACAATCAGGTTGTTTTCCAAACTACTTAGATCGCTGGGATCAGGAATTATCTCCCCGCGAACTACCGCCATAAAGTAGACGAAAGGATCGTGAAATGGTGCCTTTAACATCGGTGCCTCCAACGATTCTACTTTATTATTGGTGCGCATCACCTCCATATCCTTCCCATTGAGGCATTTGATAAATCCCGACTGCCCGTAAATTTCAATATCCTTCCTGTTGTAGTTCCAGTTCCAGCTGGCTTGTATTATAGTTTGTGATTTATCGTAGCTCAGAATGATGGTGGCTTCATCATCAACATTGGGATAAATATCGGGTTTGATCTGCTGTGTCACCGCTACCACCTGATTGGGCATAGCTCCATGATGCAGCCAGGTGGATAGATTGGCTCCATAGCATCCGAAGTCGGTAAGCGCTCCGGCGCCATTGTAATAAGGGTCTGCCAGCCACTCCAGAAACTCTGGATCCACCCCAATCTCCTTGGGACCGGGGTGACCGTCATGCACCACCAATTTTCTAATATCCCCAAAAGATTCCTGCTCCTGCTTCAACATCTGCTTGGCCAGATGATGGCTGCCGTACCAGGTAGTTTCATAATTAGTTAGAAGATGAATATTATGTTTCTTGGCCAATCTCGACATTTTCAGGGCATCGCCTAAATTAACCGCCAGCGGCTTTTCCACCATCACGTGAATACCTCTGGGAGCACAAAGCTCCACCACCGCTAAATGATCCCTGATGGTGTTGAAAGCAGTAACTGCCTGTGGACTGGTCTGATCCAGCATTTCTTCAATAGTGGGATAGACTAAACTCATGGGTAGGTCGTATCGGCTGAGAAACCTCTGGGCTAATTCCTGATTGGGTTCGGCAATACCCACTATTTCGAAATCTCCATCTGAGGCCCGATTGAGTATCCAGTGAACATGGGAATGGACCAAGCCTACCACCCCAATCCTCATGGGTTTTTCTTCCTGAGCATAAACCGGATTTATAAAAACCATGAACAACATGGTAAAAAAACAGGCATTACCAAGTGTTTTAATCCAATTCATTGGCCAGTTTATTGATATGCTGATTGTCCATGATTTGTGGATGAGCATCAGTTTTTAAACAATTAATCATAGCCTTTCCCACCGCTTCGGTATTGGTTATGGCATTGGGAAATAGGCTCCTTAGGGTTGGGTAGATCGGTTTGGTAAGTTTATAAATAGTATTATACCAACTAGTGGATGATTGTATACCTCTCAACGGTTGTATAAAGCCGGGTCGAAATAATACCACCTTTTTAAACGATAACTCCGACAATTCCTGCTCGGTACGCCCTTTTACTCTTGCCCACATCATGCTTCCGTCTTTATCGGTACCCTGTCCGGAAACATAACATAAGATCATATAGGGATTTTCCGTTAGCAGCATGGTAGCCAGGTCCATACTGATCTGGTAGGTTATTGCAGTATATTGTTCCTCTGATTTCCCTACTGCCGATACTCCCATGCAGTGATAGCATGCATCCAATTGGGATATTTGGTTTGAAAGAGGTTTTAAGTCGTGAAAATCCTCAACGATGACCTCTTTTATCTTCGGATGCTGAACATCCACAGGTCTTCTGTTTACCAGCACTACCCCAGATATATCTGGATGATCCAGGCACTCAAGCAGCACCCCTTTGCCCACCATACCGGTAGACCCTGTGATAAATACCCGATAGCCCATGGCGTATTAGTGATTTGTCAAATTAACTATTCCGATCCCAATAATCTAAGTATTTTGGTCTAGTAAAGCTTAATCTCTATGAAATTAATTTCGACCTTAATTCTAATTCTCGGCATGAATATCGACCTACACACACAAGACCAACCCCACCTACCTTACGCTGAAATACCCACTGCGCCCTCATCCTATACTGCCGGTACGGTGGCCGCCAGGATGATCGATGGTCTGGGGTTTCGCTATTATTGGGCTACTCATGGGCTACGGGAATCGGACCTGAGTTACAAGCCAAGTGATCAAGCGCGCACCCTGGAAGAAACCCTGGACCATATCTATGGTCTATCCACTACTATTGTCAATTCACCTCAAAAACAAGTAAACCAGCGGCCGGCCAATTGGCCCGAAATGAGCTTTGAGGAAAAAAGAGCGGAAACACTTAAGAACTTGCGGCAAGCAAGCACTATACTGGGCTCAGCGGGTGATCAGCAGGTCCAATCATTCAAACTGGTTTTTAAACGGGGAGATAGCCAGACTGAGTTTCCTTTTTGGAACCTGATCAATGGGCCCATTGCCGACGCCCTTTGGCATACCGGACAGGTGGTATTGATGCGCAGGGCTGCTGGTAATCCCATCAACGGCAAGGTGAATGTATTCATGGGTAAACTTAATGACTAGTTAAGCCATGCCACCACTTTCATTTTAGTTGTTTTTCTCAAGATTCCTTATCTTGGGCTTGCTGAAATACTAACCAATGTCCCTGTATACTAACGATGAAATAACCATAAATGCTCCTACTCATCGAGTGTGGAATGCGTTGCTGGATCCAGCATTAACCCAAAAGTATATGTTTGGTTGTAAAGTGGTTTGTAATTGGAAAGTTGGAGATAGTATAGAGTGGATCGGTGCGCAGGACGGAGTAGTCTATGTTAAAGGAGAGTTGGTAATGCTGGACCCTGAAAAGACTTTTTCCTTTACGGTCTTTGACCCCAATGCCTCCTATGCGGATGTGCCGGAAAACTACCTTACTGCTACCTATACACTAACTGCTACCGGTGACACCACCCAATTGAAAGTGACTCAAGGTGATTACAACAGGGTTACAGAGGGCAACCAACGTTATCAGGATACTATCAATCAGGGAGGATGGAGTGCGGTATTGAGCTCTCTGAAGCAAGTTGTAGAGAATAGTGAAAACCTCGAAGGCAATACCGATTAAAAAAGATAGCCATCACATGATCATTACTACCACAGATTATATCCCCAATCGAGAAATAATTGAGATCCTGGGTATCGCCAGGGGAAGCACGGTACGCGCACGCAATGTAGGCAGTGACATCTTTGCCGGTCTAAAAAATTTGGTAGGCGGAGAAATCGATGAATATACCAAGCTGCAGGCCTCATCTCGGGAACAAGCGCTGCAAAGAATGACCGACGACGCCAAAAGATTAAATGCAGATGCCATAATAAACGTTAGACTTGCTACTTCGATGGTGATGCAGGGAGCTGCTGAAATCCTGGCTTACGGTACCGCGGTGAAATTGGCAGGTCATTAACTAGACTTTATCCATGACAGATTTTACGATCCTGGCAGTGGCGGTATTGGGTATATTGTTGATCTTGCTGATTTATAAACGCATCCAGGACAAGAAAAATGAGGATTTTGAGGACAGAGATAACTGACGACCCAAACTAAAACTAAATATGACACTCAGATTTACTAACTACCTAATAGGCATTATTATTCTAATTATAGCTGGCTGTAGTCAGCAACCTGAAACTGTAGACGAGCTGGATTCAAAAGTCAACGATCTGCTGGCCCAAATGACTTTGGAAGAGAAAATTGGCCAGATGAACCTGTATAACGGTTTTTGGGATATTACTGGCCCTGCACCTCAAAGTGGTGCTGCTGCGGACAAGTATCAGCATCTTGAAAATGGCTGGGTGGGTGCTATGCTCAACATTCATGGAACCGAAAATGTACGCAAGATCCAGGAAATTGCGGTGAACGAATCTCGACTGGGGATACCTGTTCTGTTTGGATACGATATCATTCACGGATATAAAACCTTATCTCCCATTCCTCTGGCAGAGGCAGCCAGTTGGGACCTTGAGGCCATCGAACAATCTGCCAGGATCGGTGCCATTGAAGCCTCCGCCGCCGGCATCAACTGGACTTTTGCACCCATGGTCGATATCTCCCGCGATGCGCGCTGGGGACGGGTTATGGAAGGTGGAGGTGAGGACCCCTATTTGGGAGCCCGCATTGCAGCAGCCAGAGTTCGTGGTTTTCAGGGCGAAGATCTAAGTGCAACCAACACCATCGCTGCCTGTGCCAAACATTTTGCCGGATATGGATTCGCAGAGGCCGGCAGAGATTACAACACTGTAGACATCGGTACCGTAACGCTTTACAATGAAGTACTGCCTCCCTTCAAAGCTGCGGTAGATCAGGGAGTACGTACCCTTATGAATTCCTTTAATATTCTAAATGGGATCCCAGCTACTGGTGATGCCTTTTTACAAAAGGAAATCCTTAAAGGAAAGTGGGCTTTTAATGGGTTCGTGGTATCAGATTGGGGCTCCACTGGAGAAATGATAAGTCATGGATATGCTGAAAATTTAGCACATGCGGCGCAACTTGCAGCAAATGCCGGATCTGATATGGATATGGAATCCTACGCCTATGTGAAACACCTTAAAAACAAGGTAGATTCCGGTTTGGTGGACCTTTCGGTGATTGACGATGCGGTCAAAAGGATCCTGAGAGTGAAATTTGAGCTGGGTTTATTTGATGATCCTTTCTTGTATTGTGACCCTGACCGAGAAAAAGAGATGGTTTACCATCAACAGCATCAGCAGGCGGTACTTGATATGGCCAGAAAATCTATGGTGCTGCTGAAAAATGAGAATCACCTGCTTCCATTGTCTAGGGGCAGGCAAAGAGTGGCGGTAATCGGAGCTTTGGCCGATGATAATAATAGTCCTTTGGGTAGCTGGCGCATCTCTTCAGATGATAGCACCGCGGTAAGCTTACTGGAGGGAATGGAACCTTATGGAGCAGAAATTAGCTACGCCAAAGGCGCGGATCTTATTACCGAATCAGCTACTTTCTTGCAAAATGTCCAGATCAACGAGACCGATAAATCCGGATTCCGCGAGGCCATAAGAGTAGCCAGAAGATCGGACATCGTGGTAATGGTTTTGGGTGAACATGGATTCCAATCTGGAGAGGGACGGAGCCGCACCCAATTAGATCTGCCTGGTGTTCAACAAGAATTGCTGGAAGCTGTTTATGAAGTGAATAAGAATATTGTGCTAGTGCTGATGAATGGTCGTCCATTGGCCATTCCATGGGCAGCAGAGCATATACCCACTATACTGGAGGTATGGCACCTCGGTTCACAAAGTGGCCATGCCATCGCCCAGGTACTGTTTGGAGAATACAACCCCAGCGGAAAGCTGCCCATGTCATTCCCTCGTAGTGTTGGTCAGGTACCAATAGGCTACAACAAATACAATACTGGAAGGGCAATACCGCAGGATAACGTGTTCTGGTCGACCTACACTGACCAGCTAATCGATCCGTTATTTCCTTTCGGTCATGGTCTCAGTTATACCCAATTTGATTATTCAGACCTCTCTATTGAGGTCACAGGCAGTAATCAATATGAAGTTAAGGTTTCGGTCACCAACAGTGGTCAGATTGCGGGTGAAGAAGTCACGCAGCTGTACCTGCGGGATGTGGCAGCAAGTGTAGCCAGACCAGTCAAAGAGCTCAAAGGTTTTCAGAAGTACTCACTTGCTCCCGGAGAAAGCAAAACTGTGGTATTCCAACTAACTGAAAAGGAGCTGGGCTTTTATGACGGACAAGGCAATTTTATGGTAGAACCAGGCAAGTTCCAGGTAATGGTGGGGACCAGCAGTGTGGAAGGCTTGAGCGGAGAGTTCACTTTGTAGTTTTGAGTTTTTAGTGTTTAACGCTACTTCGGCTGGAAATCAATTAGCGGCCATTGCAGCATAGACTGTGCGATTGCTATCCAGCGCCGCGCCAGGGCAGATTTCGATGTAGATTACAGGAAGAGCGTCATCAGAGGACGAACTAAAATCCAAACTTAAATATGAATCTATGCTCTTCAGGGAACTGGGCTCCCTGTTCCTGGATTGCAAGAACACAAAGCCAGCAAAAGTTCCCTCAAACCGTTAGGGAATACCATGCCAACATTGAACTTTATTGGCTAATTGCCAATTAGCCTTTACCCTTCTCCTATACTGATCTCCACTTTGCGCACAAAACCAGTAAACTCCGAATCGTTCATATCCTTAAACAATGGTACTACCTGAGTAGCATCATCCTGGCCCACGTCGGCAGTTTCATCCGCTGAAAAAACTGCCGGTTGGGTTTTATCTACCCTGCCCTCAGCTACTTTTTCACCATCAACCAATATAGTCGCTACACCTCCTTTGCCAGCACCGTCACCGTCGTACTTAAACTCAAGCGTTATATTGGTCTGATCCGATCTTATTGGTGTCGGTGATTTGATGGTATACTGCTCCAGACCAAACCAGTTATAGGTGTAAGCCGGCCTTCCATTATCCATGTACAAGGCCCAACCCCCGAATTTCCCACCCTGGCACAATATGATACCGCGATCATTACCTTTAAGATCTAAATCTGCAGAAATAGTCTTGGAGGTGTTTTTCACATTTAAAAAAGTATTCTCCATAATTCCAGTCATTCCATCTGCTAATGTCAGAGTGGTTCTGTCCCCCATTAGGTCCGGGCGGCCAGCAATCTTGGCATTAAACCTTTCAAATACCCTGTCATCCAGGGGATATACATTGTTTTTAATAGCCTCCTGATCAAAGATTTGCTTTAACTCTTTCAGTTTCTCTGGGTTTTGTGCTGCCAGGTTATTGGACAGGCTAAAGTCTTCGTCAGCATGGTACAATTCCCATTCATCTTCTTGCAAGGTATTCAAGGGCTCAGTACCCCATGGCACCC
The DNA here is from genome assembly GCA_028289505.1 of Cyclobacteriaceae bacterium. Classification (GTDB taxonomy): domain Bacteria; phylum Bacteroidota; class Bacteroidia; order Cytophagales; family Cyclobacteriaceae; genus SZUA-3. Next base: position 5,042 of record JANQPK010000387.1, on the reverse strand, counting down.
GATGAACCACTCTGGCCAACCATCCCTCATGATAAATCGCCCGATTACCGAACATTTCAAAGTATTGGGTGGTATGACGATCAGCTGCCTCATCATTATCAGTGGCGTACAACATGCTTACCCCGTTCATGGGCTTTTGTTTCACACCACTGATCATTACCGGTTCTGGTAAACTAGTAGCTTCCAATATAGTAGGTGCTACGTCATTAACATGATGCCATTGGGTACGTATTTCTCCTTTAGAGGAAAAACCATTAGGCCAATGCATAACCATCCCATTCCTGGTACCACCATAGTCAGCAGCCATCTGTTTGGTCCAGGTAAATGGAACATCGGTAGCCACTGCCCAACCTGCAGACATATGAGGAAACGAATCAGGACCTCCCCAATCATCGGCTATTGCTAACATGCTTTCGATAGTTTCTACCCCGAATATTCCATTGAGGCTCAGCAACTCATTGTAAGTACCTACTAAGCCCCCTTCCCCACTTGAACCATTGTCACCCATAATGTATATGAATAGCGTATTATCCAATTCACCAATTTCATCAATGGCATCTACCATACGTCCCACCTCATTGTCGGTGTGCTCGGTAAAACCAGCAAAAGTTTCCATCTGTACAGCAAACAGCTTTTGCTCGTTTTCACTAAGCTGATCCCAGTCCTTAATACTCTCGGGCTTCGGTGTCAATACCGTATTCTCCGGAATTACCCCCATTTCTTTTTGTCTGGCAAATGTGGCTTCTCTCAACTGATCCCAACCACCATCAAATTTCTCCTTGTATTTTTCAATCCATTCTTTGGGTGCGTGGTGCGGCGCATGTACTGCACCAGTGGCATAATAAACCATGAATGGCTTATCCGGGGTAAGGGCTTGCTGAAACTTTATCCATTCTATGGCTTCATCGGTCATATCGGTGGTGAAATGATAATCCTCCATTTCTTTCTTTTCCACGTGGGTGAGGCCATCGGTGATGTAAGGCTCCCACTGATTGGTTTCTCCACCTATAAAACCATAAAACTTGTCAAATCCTGAATTGGTGGGCCAGCGTTGATGTGGCCCGGATACGGATACTTCCCAGGGCGCAGTTTCATGCCATTTGCCAAATGCGGCAGTACTATAGCCGTTTTGTCTAAGAGTTTCGGCAACATACAAGGCGTCTTCTGGTCTACGCCCTTGATTTCCTGGAAACCCAGTAGCAACTTCCATCACCGAACCAACGTTAATAGCATGATGATTGCGGCCAGATAATAATGCCGCCCGAGTAGGAGAACAGAGCGCTGTAGTATGGAACTGGTTGAAGCGTAATCCGTTGTTGGCTAATCTATCAAAGGTTGGCGTATTAATAGGGCCGCCGAATGTACTGGTAGCTCCAAAACCAATATCATCGATCAGAACAATCACCACGTTTGGTGCGCCTTCCGGAGGCTTGATCTCAAATGGTTCAGGTTTGGTAGCATTTCTTGCGTCCAGCTCAGTTATTGGGTCACTGACGGGTGGTACAATGGGTAGTATGGTCCGATCCAACTCACCTCCGGTGTTTTGTGTTATTGGTTGGTTTGATGGTGCAGTGCAACTGAACAATGCAGCTAGCAATGCTAGAGAAAAGAATAATTTGTGGTTCATTTGGGTTAAGCTTTCGAATAACAATTTGCAATTGGATACAATATAGCATTCTTTTATTGCTGAACACAAACAGGTTTGTGCATAGATAAGTGGCACGGTCTACCAAGCAGGCTGGCTGGTTAGAGCAAAGGAAATGAAACATATTGCAGTCTTTGGTTTGTTGATCACGGTGATGTTCAGTGCTTGTTCTGGCACCAGTAGTCTACCGGTTAAAGAAGCTTTTACAGATTCCCAGACCGCCATGATCATGGAAGCTGATAGTTCCAAACCAATGCGGGTTTATAAAATTACCGACCCAGCGGATTCCCTGCTGTTAAGATCATTGAGTACCCAGGTGACGGTTAACCCCCATGATCCGGTATTACAAAACTTTATTAATCGATTGTACCGCACTGTCCGCGACAGCCTGTCCATGGGTGTAGGCATTGCTGCTCCCCAGGTGGGCATTCTGAAACGCATCATTTGGGTGCAAAGATTTGATAAAGAAGGTTTTCCGTTTGAAGTATACCTCAACCCTGAGATCAAGCAATATTCGGATAAGAAACAGACTTGCCGAGAAGGATGCTTATCCATCCCCAATCGCACCGATACCCTGAATACCAGAGCCTATGCCATTTTGCTGGAATACGATAAACTTGACCAGACACACGTCACTGAAATGGTGGAAGATTTCACAGCAGTGATTTTCCAACACGAGATTGATCATCTGGATGGGATTCTTTATTTGGATCACTTGGAACAAGAGCAAGAAGGAACTCAGCATAATTAGGGAGCAGAGAGCATAGAGCATGAGCATAGAGGAATTATGAAGGACAGCATTCGACTAAAACAGGAGTTATTCGATCTTTGTTGTGCATCTGTAGCACAACGGATCAGTACCATTGAAAACAGTCTGCTCCAGGTACGTGAGTCTAGAAACAGCGAAACCAAAAGCAGCGCTGGAGATAAATATGAAACTGGCAGGGCCATGCTTCAGATAGAGGAAGATAATTACCAAAGGCAACTGCATCAGGCTTTGCTACTAAAAAATCAGGTGCAGCAAATCGATGCAACCCAGAGCAAGCAGGTAGTGGGACCAGGAAGCCTGGTGATCACTAGTCGAGGACGCTATTTCGTATCGGTAGCACTAGGTCAAGTGACCCTTGAAGATCAAGTCTATTTTTGCATATCTCCTACATCACCTATGGGGCAAAGACTATTAGGACGGGAAAAAGGGTTTGAATTTGAGTTCAATGGGGCGGAGATAGAGATAACTGAAGTTTTTTAGAGTAACCTAGATAAACCATGAAAAAGCACTACCTATTCATTTATTGCTGCTTGCTGACCTTAGCCGCTTATCCACAACAAGCAAAAAAAGATTACTCCGAAGCTTTCAAATTGGTAACAGTTTGGTTAGAAGCTCAAAAAGATTTTGAACAGTTGCCCGGTTTAACTGCTTCCGTAATTGAGGACCAGGAAGTCCTTTGGTCCGGAGCAGTGGGTCTTTCCAATGTTGAAAACAATACAAAATTCGATACATCAACAGTTTGCAGTATCTGCTCTATCTCCAAATTATTTACTTCGGTGGCGATTATGATCCTCTACGATGAGGGGAAATTACGCCTGGATGATCGGGTAAGTGATTTGTTACCAGCTTATCAGGTAGAGCAAAAATACCCGGAAAGTGGTCCCATTACCATCAGGTCTCTGCTGACACATTCTTCAGGACTTCCAAGAGAAGCCGCTTTTCCCTATTGGTCCGGTCCCGACTTTTATTTTCCAACTAAGGAGCAGGTTGACTCTAAACTAAGTGAGCAGGAAACCTTATATCCAGCCTCTACCTATTTTCAGTACAGTAATCTAGGACTCACGCTATTGGGAAAAATAGTTGAAAGCGTATCGGGGTTGGCTTTTGAGTCGTATGTCCAACAGAAAATTCTCAATCCTTTAGGTCTTACCAATACCCGAACTGAGATGCCTGAGCGGTTATATGGCCGGGACCTGGCCATTGGCTACAGTGCCATAAACAGGTCTGGAAAACGGGAAAAGGTCAATTTCTTTCAGGCAAATGGTATTACCCCCGCTGCCGGTTTCTCCTCCAATGTACTAGACCTTGGTAAATTCGCCTCCTGGCAATTGAGATTAAGGGATACCACTATTACAGAAATCTTAAAACCATCCACTTTAAAGTATATGCATCAGGTTCACTGGACCAATCCGGATTGGAAGAACACTTGGGGACTTGGTTTTTCTGTTTACGAAGGCTCCAACGGTAATACCTGGGTAGGACATGGGGGTAGCTGTCCGGGCTATCGTTCCACCTTGCAGATTGACTTGAAGAATAAACGTGCTTTCTCGGTGATGATCAATGCCAGTGGTACCAATCCAGGGAAATATGTCAAAGGGATTAACAGTATCATGTCCAAAGCTGAAAAGTCGAAAAAACAGGATAACGAGCACACTAAAATAGACCTACAGCAGTATACCGGCTATTATAGTTTGTTGCCCTGGTGGGGTGAGGCCTACATATCCACCTGGAACGGAAACCTGGTGGAACTTACACTCCCTGCCGAAAACCCCGGAGAATCCATGACATTTTTCCAGCATGTTGAGGGAGATGTCTTCCGCCGGATCCGTGATGATAAGGAAATAGGTGAAACACTGACGTTTGAAAGGGACGAACAAGGTAATATTGTCCAATACCGTCAACATGACAATCAGATTAGGAAAATCGCCAGATAAACCCAACTACCCAGCCTGTGGCAGGAAGGCTGCTAATTCATCCTACTTTTTAGTAATTCCACCGATACCTTGGGGTTGATCAAAGTGATCCTGCCATCCTCGCTGATATCACAACCCTCTTTGATGATATCGATAACCTCCTGTACCGATAAATCGGGATTGAGTACCCATAACTTTCCAGCAAGGTTGGCCACATTGGGCGAAGACATAGAAGTACCTGACATCTTCATGGTCTGGCCCCCAGGTATATAACTATCTACTTCAAATCCGTTGGCATGCACATCTACAATATTACCAAAACTGGTAAAAGAGGTTTCCTCTCCCGCCTGGTCTACTGCTCCCACGGTCAGAATATTGGGTAGTTCGAATGATGCTGGAATGGCTTCATAGAACTCGCTGTCCTGATCGCTGTTACCTGCAGAAGTAACGAAAAGAATTTCAGGTGCGTTCTTTATGGCCTCAAACATGCCTTCCTTTTCAATATCGAACAGCTCTCTGGCCATTTTCTTACGCTCTTCAGCATTTTCACCCATGCCATTAGCCTCCATGGCCGCTTCCACATCTTCGGGTGAACCTCCAAAACTCATGTTTACTATCTTGACATCATTCTCTTTGAAATAGGCCACCGCCTCTTGTGCAGCCTGGGCAAAGCGCTCTGACTTTTCCTTGGTAGGAGGATCCGGGATCATTTTAT
>JANQPK010000380.1 GCA_028289505.1 Cyclobacteriaceae bacterium | reverse complement strand
TTCTACTCCCTACTATGGAGACCGTATTCAACAAACTGGATCAACCGCTTCCTTTGGGTTATTGTAATGTAGGTGAAGTAGCAGCAGTAGGGCTTGGTGTGACCGAGTTTAGTATTGGAGACCGAGTAGCTTCTAACGGTCCACATGCAGAATATGTTTGCGTGCCCAAAAACCTGGTAGCGAAAATACCTGACAGTGTGACTGATGATCAGGCTGCTTTTACCGTCATTGGCGCCATTGGACTTCAGGGTATAAGACTACTAAAACCTGAACTTGGAGAAACAATAGTAGTGTTGGGCCTGGGCTTGATCGGTTTGCTTACTGCCAGGTTGTTACAGTCCCACGGCTGTAAAGTGATTGGTATAGATATTGACGAGAACAAAATTACCCAGGCAAGAGAAACCGGCATAGCTGCGTTTAACAGTGAAAAGGAAGATGCAGTTAGTTTGGTGCAAACACTCACCGAGCAGCAGGGTGCGGACGGGGTAATCATTACTGCCAGTGCCAAAACCAATCAAATTATTTCTCAGGCTGCTCAAATGTGCCGCAAACGGGGCCGTATCATCCTAGTGGGCGTGGTAGGTCTGGAATTAAATCGGACCGAGTTTTACCAAAAGGAGCTCAGTTTCCAAGTCTCCTGCTCCTATGGTCCGGGTCGGTATGATCCCCAGTACGAACAAAAAGGAATCGACTACCCTTTACCTTTTGTACGGTGGACTGAAAAACGCAACTTCGAAGCGGTGTTGCAAGCCATATCCACTGCACACCTAAAAGTGGATGATCTGATTACCCAGGTAGTACCGTTGGATAATTTCAGTAAGATCTATGGAAACCTAACCGACTCATTGGCTATTGCCTCTATTCTTCAGTATGAAGAGCGCTCTAATGGAGTTCCGGCGTCCAGTGTTACCATTAAACCAACTACCTACCGATCCGGGGAGGTAATCATGGGTATTGTGGGAGCGGGAAATTTTACCCAAATGACCATGTTGCCCGCGCTTAAGAGCAGTCCGGGTAAAATCAAATACATCATTTCTGCCCGTGGACTCAATGCTGCCAGTTTGGCGCAAAAGTTCAATATTGCTAAAGCGGGCACCGATTACCAGGAAGTTTTAGCAGATTCCGAGGTTAACCTGGTGATCATTACCACCAGGCATCACTTGCACGCAGAAATGGTGGTGGCGGCGATTCAAGCCAATAAACATGTCTTTGTGGAGAAACCTTTGGCCCTCAATCAGCAGCAATTGATGGATATTGTAAATGTCCAACAAGAAAATGAGCAAGTTATGGTTAATGTGGGTTTTAACCGCCGGTTTGCGCCGTTAGTGCGAAAAATGAAAGCCCTGCTGGGTCCCGATCCGGCGCCGATGAACCTGGTGATTACCATGAATGCCGGCTTTATTCCACCTGAGGTTTGGGTACAGGATATGGAGCAAGGCGGTGGCCGAATCATTGGAGAAGCCTGTCATCACATCGATCTGGCCAGTTATTTTTGCGGCAGCCAGGTAAATCAGGTATGCATGAATGCACTGGGTCCTAACCCGCAATCTAATACCGATAATGCCAGCATTTTGTTGAAGTACGAAAACGGCAGTAATGCGGTGATCAATTATTTCGCCAACGGTCATAAATCTTACTCAAAAGAAAGGGTTGAAGTTTATTATCAGGGAAAGACTTTGATCATGGACAATTTTAGGAAACTGCAAGGTTTTGGCTTCAAAGGATTTACCAAACAGTCAGGACGCCAGGATAAGGGCCATCGGGAGCAATTCAATAAACTGGTGCAACACACCACCGAGGGAGCCGGACCGTTGATACCCTTCACTTCTTTAGTGAATACCAGCCTGGCCAGTATCAAAGCCCTGGAAAGTCTACAGTTGGGCCAGTGGTTAAAAGTTGAACTTTCTTGAGCTCGAATAAACTCCAACTCCTTCAAAATCTGCTCCGCAATATGGGCTGGTCCTACCTGGTTTTCAGGATCGGTTACCAGATAAAACTAAAATCAGGGTGGCTTAAAACCATTTACCCTGTTGAACCCCAGCCGCTTGCTTATCCTGACCTGCAGTTCTGGCTAAATTCAGCCTCCCGGTTTTTCAACATTTACAAGTCAAAGACAGATCCACTAAAAGCGTCTGAATTAAGGGAAACGGTAAAAAGCATTAAAAATGGTGAAATCCCTTTTTTTGACAACCTTTGGTTTAAACTGGGACCGGACTATGATTGGGTTACCAATCCTCAGTCGGGATTCCAATATGATAAAAACCAGCACTGGACTACAGTCAGTGATTTTTCCGGGGAACAGGGCGATATTAAGTTCGTTTGGGAGAAATCAAGGTTCCTCTACGTGTACCCCGTGATCAGATATGACCGCTACTCAGGTGAAGATCAGGCACACTGGGTGATTCCAGAAATCTTGTCATGGATCGAGGCCAACCCCATCAATTGTGGGCCGAATTACAAATGCAGCCAGGAGATTGCTTTACGGGTGATGAATTGGATCTACGTGCTGTCTTACTACCGAAACAGCTCAGTTCTGACTGAGGAAATCTTTCAAAAACTGATGCATCATATCTACTGGCAGATGCACCACGTATATCAAAACATCAATTTTTCCCGAAAAGCGGTACGCAATAATCACACCCTTACTGAGGCGTTGGGGCTTTGCCTGGTGGGATCAATATTCCCAGGTTTGCCAAATGCTGAAAGATGGAAGCTAAAAGGCCAATACTGGTTCGAGGAGGCTTTGGAGTATCAGGTATTTGAAGACGGGTCTTACCTGCAGTATTCTATGAACTACCACCGGGTGGTGGCGCAGTTATTAACCTGGGCCATTATATTAGGGAGGTTGAATACCATATCCTGGAATAAGATTGTATACCAGAAAGCAGATAAATCCTTGAAGTTCCTGTTGGCCCACATTCAATCGAATGGTCATTTGCCGAACTATGGCGCCAATGATGGTGCGTTATTTTTCCCGGTCTGCACCTGTGAATTCAGGGACTACAGACCTCAGTTGAATGCCTTGCAAGTGGCTTTAACCGGAAAAAGCATATTCGATTCTCCCGCTTGCCGTGAAGCACTTGATTGGCTAGGGATTGATGACACCGAATACGATTCTGACCTCAATAGTCCAGGTGTATTTCAGTTTAACCAAGGGGGCTACTATGGGTTCAGGGATATTAATAGCTATACTTTCATCCGTTGTGGCTCACATCCTTTTCGCCCTTCTCAAGCAGACAACTTGCACCTTGATCTTTGGTGGAAGGGGGAGAACATTATGAGAGATGCGGGAAGTTTTCAGTACAATACGGACCCCGATCTGGTCAGGTTTTTTACCGGCACCTCTTCTCATAATACTGTGATGTTAAATGGATTGGATCAAATGGAAAAAGGTCCCCGGTTTATCTGGCTTGACTGGTCGGAAGCGGTATCGGCACAGGTTTCAGAAACTGCAGAAAAATTTATTTTTGAGGGGACCATTAAGGCATTTAAACACTTGGCAGCTGACATTCATCATAGACGTAAGGTGATCAAATACAAAGACCAACCCAGGTGGATAGTGGATGACGAGATCATTCATCATAATTCTTTTGAAATGACCCAGATCTGGAACCCTGGCCCAGCTTTTGACAATTTTCAAATCAGGGCCACTGATCAGCAAGGAAATGATATCGAACCAATAGAAAAAGATGGCTGGTTCTCAAACTCCTATGGACATAAAGAGAAAGCCAGACAGATTCGGTTCAACACTACAAATAAAACTATTAGGACAGAAATTAGGCCAGGAAAATAATGCGTATTCTCCTTATCCATCAATATTTCCTGGAAAAAGATGATCCTGGTGGTTCCCGATTTAATGAGATGACCAAAGTTTGGGTAGCGGCAAGAGCTGAAGTCACGGTATTGGCGGGAATGCTGAATTATGTAAAAGGACAAAAGCCGGAAAAATACCGGGGTAAAGCCTTCCACCGATCATTATACCAGCCGGGTCTTGAGGTGATCAGGTGCTCAGTTTCTCAGCACTACAATACCAATTTTGCGGGCCGTTTATGGGCCTATTTTTCTTTTGTACTTTCGGCGCTTTGGGCTGGGTTATTCAAATGCAAGTGGAAATACCAGGTGATCTTGGTGAGCTCGCCACCTTTGTTTGTGGGCATCACTGCCATACTGCTATCGTTATTCAAACGCGTGCCCTTTGTGTTTGAAGTTAGGGATCTTTGGCCTGAATCAGCCATTGATACAGGGGTGGTCACTAATAAGACCATTATAAGACTATCATACTGGTTAGAAAAACTGATATACCGTCGTGCTGCATTGATCAACGTGTTGACCCCGGCGTTTAAAACGGCGTTGGTGGAAAAGAAGGGAGTTGATCCTGAAAAAGTGATTTTTATTCCAAATGCTGCTGACTTTAGTATCTCGGATGAACTGCTGAACAGTTACGATCCTAGATCACTACGGGAAGAACTCGACCTAAACGGAAAATTTGTAATCACTTATGTAGGCGCACATGGAGTAGCCAATCATTTGATTCAGGTACTTTATGCCGCTGAGCAGTTACAAGATTCCGCAGTGCAATTTTTGTTGATAGGAGATGGCATGCAAAAAAAATGGTTGATGGAACAAGCCCAACAACGAAAATTAACCAATGTAAAATTTATCGATCCCGTGCCCAAAAAAGAGGTATTTAAGTATATTCTGGCTTCAGATATGGGAGCCTCAGTATTGAAAAAGGTGGATACCTTTAAGACCATTTATTCCAACAAGACCTTTGACTATATGTCCTGTAAAAAGCCGGTGTTGCTGGCCATTGACGGCGTTTCCCGGGAACTTGTAGAAACGGCAGACTGTGGTATTTATGTAGAACCTGAAAATCCACAGGATTGGACAGCCAAGATCAGCAAGTACCTAAGGCAATCAGGACGTGCAAAACAACAAGGTGAAAACGGCTATCTTTATGCCAAAGCGCATTTTGACCGGGGCCAGCTGGCTTTGAAATATTTGGAATACCTGAACCAGTTCCATTGAAGGTGTATAGGCAATACTTTAAAAGAACACTGGACATTGTTGCGGCAACCGCCGGCCTTTTAGTCACGAGTCCCATACTGCTGCTGACCATACTGTTGCTGTTGCCGTTCAACCATGGTCAGGTTTTTTTCACTCAAGTTCGACCAGGCCTGCATGAAAAGTTATTCAAGGTCATTAAGTTCAAAACGCTTAATGACAATACCGATGAAAACGGTCAGCTACTGCCGGATAAAGACCGATTGACCTTTCTGGGGAAGGTTATCCGCACCACCTCCATCGACGAACTGCCTCAATTGGTCAATGTGTTGTTAGGGGACATGAGTTTAATCGGCCCCCGTCCCTTATTGGTGGAGTATCTGCCTTTGTATAATCAGCAGCAACACAAGCGTCACTTGGTGCGGCCAGGTATTACCGGTTGGGCCCAGGTAAATGGCCGTAACCTGGTAAACTGGCCCCAAAGATTTGAAATGGATGTTTGGTACGTGGAAAATGTTTCTTTTTTATTAGACCTGAAGATCATCTATCTTACGGTGGTAAACATCATTACCGCTAAAGGCATTAGAGGTGAAGGCGCTGTCACCATGAAAAAATTTAAAGGAAACCTAAAATGATTTTGTATGGAGCAGGGGGACATGCCAGGGTGATTTTGGAAATGCTGGAGGCTTGTGGAATTGAGATTGAGTCTATATACGACGATAACCCGGAAGTAAAATCCATATTAGGCCATCCGGTTTATAGTGCCTATGATTTCAAAAACGATCAGGATAGCGAATTTGTGATCTCCATTGGCTGCAACAGCATTAGATCGCGGGTAGCAGCAAAACTGAATGGATTGAAGTTTGGCAAGGTGGTAGATCCATCTGCTCAAATTTCACCTTCTAGCACCATTCGCAAAGGTACTGTGGTGATGCCAGGAGTAATAATTAATGCAGCCTCGGTTGTAGGAGATCATGCTATAATCAATACCGGAGCTGTGGTGGAGCATGATTGTAATATATCAGATTTTGTACACCTTGGTCCCAATTCCACCCTATGCGGGGAAGTAAGTGTAGGGGAGGGGACCCTGATAGGAGCAGGCTCGGTAGTAATTCCGGGAGTAAAAATTGGTTCCTGGGTAACAGTTGGTGCTGGGTCAGTAGTGCTACACGATGTACCAGATCATTGTACTACAGTTGGAAATCCAGCGCGTACAATTAATAGCTAAGGATTAAAAATTAATAATTATAGGGAATGAGGGATCTGGCGATTGTTGGGGCTGGAGGATTTGGCAGGGAGGTAAGAACCCTGGTGGATCATATTAATTTTGGACAGATTCGTTGGAATTTGTTGGGGTTCTATGATGATGCTGCTAGCGGGGAAGTAGATGGCCTACCAGTTCTGGGTTCCACTCAAGACTTAACGCAACAATCCAATCTTCCTTCCCTGGTGATTGCTATTGGTAATACTGATGTCAGATGTCAGGTAGTCACCCGTTTGGAAGTAATTCAGCCAGATTATGCTACTTTAATACACCCCAAGGCGGTGATTGGGGATGTTGATCGGGTTTTCATAGCATCTGGAAGTATTATCACCGCCGGTGTTATTTTAACTACTGGAATTAATCTTGGGAAACATGTTATCCTCAATCTAAATACTACCATAGGTCATGACGCGTCGGTAGGTGACTTTTGTTCCATCATGCCAGGTGTGAACCTGGCGGGTAACGTAAGTTTAGGTAAAGGTGTTTACATTGGCTCTGGAGCCAACATCCTTGGCGATATTTCTATAGGTGATTTCAGTACAGTAGGTGCCGGTTCAGTGGCCACTAAAGACATACCCGCTAATGCAACTGCGGTAGGTGTTCCGGCCAGGGTTCTAAAAAACACCAGCCCAAATGTTTAGTAATCTCAGGGAGTTTAAACCAGCTATACTTTTCCTAGCCAAATTCCTGGTTATTTACCTAGTGGGAAATCTGGCCTATGGGTTTTTCATTGAAAGTTTTAAGCCATTCCCGGATCCGGTAACCCAATATGTAAGTGCCAATACCTGTACTGTACTT
>JANQPK010000341.1 GCA_028289505.1 Cyclobacteriaceae bacterium | reverse complement strand
AGCACGTGTACAAAGCTTCCGATAGAACTGCCCACTTCCAAAACCCGTTCCATGGGTTCAATGAATTCATGGTAATAGTTTATTCTCTTCAAAGCCATGCGGTCGAGCTCTTTGATTTTGGCAGCGCTGGGTGTTTCACTTCCAGATCGAGCCTCTTGAGTGAATTCCCCGGTACTGTAGATTTCTTTATAATTATCCAGGGATTGGTAATGGTGGCCACAGTTCAGGCAGTGGTTTATTTCAACCTTGAAAACGTCACGGGAAACCCTTGAAGTAGTTTTGACCTTGGTTGCAAAACAAACCGGACAACTCATTAGCGGAGGTTTGACGCAAGTTTACATCCAACTGGAGCTATTCACCAATGATTTTTACAATTTCCTGCTTAATGGCACTCACGTCATTGGTGAAGTTGGATAGCAGGATCACGGTGTTCTTGTTTCTTCTATCACGGTACAGATAGGTCCTGAAACCCACCAGACTGCCTGAATGCTCGATTACCTCTGGATTTTCTTGGTTCAGCCTCCAGCCAAATCCGTAATAGGATAGCGTACCATCATTAAGCTTCGCTGGGATAAAGGCCTGTGCTAATGTTTTCTTTTTTACCAGTCGCTGGCTATACAAGGCTTGGTCCCATAAATACAAGTTATCCACTTGACTGAATATACCTCCAGCTCCTGTAGTAAATGCCTGATAATCATCAACCTCCCCCTGCTCAGTGTGCCCGGTAGCCCTACTTTCTAATTTTGGCTGGGTACCGTCCAGCACTTCAGAATGAGCCATTCCCAGCGGTTTAAAAATCTTTTCTATCAAAAACTGTCTAAAGGTTTGGCCGCTCAGCCGTTCAATTACCAATGAAAGCAGTACGTAGGCGGTGTTGCTGTAAGCATAGCGTTCTCCGGGCTCAAACTCGAGACCCTGCTGATCCAGCACCACCTTCAGTACCATTTGATTGGTCATGTCGTCAACGTACTTGCCCATGTCGTAATAATCCGGTAATCCTGAAGTATGATTAAGTAGGTTTCGAATGGTGATTTCTCTGGTGTAATCCGGTAATTCCGGCAGGTAGGAGTTCAACTTGCTATCGTATGAAAGTTTACCTTCTTCCGCCAGCATCATGATGGCCATGCCAGTAAAAGCTTTCGCCAAAGAGCCTAAATAAAAAGGGGTATCAGTTTCCAAAGCCCTACCTTGCTCCGCAATACCAAAGGCCTTGCGATACATCACTTTTCCCTCGACTGCAACCAGCACGGTTCCATTAAACTGACCCGACTGATGTTTGCTGGTCATCAACTCATCTATCTGGCCGGACTGAGACTGAGCAGTTACTATGAAGGGCAACAGCATCATTACTAAGAGTCTCAACAAATATGGTTTGAAATTGCCTGTTTTCATATTCGTTTCAATCTGCTGAAAAGGCCAGTAATACATTCCCTGGCATTTGTCCAAAGAGGCCATAACCACTGTTGAAAAAAACCATCCCATCTGCAATCACCGGACCTGGTCCATCGATTGCACCGCCGCGACCTTCAACTCCATTTATAGTCTCAAACGACCGCTTGGTATCATACTCCCAGATAATATCGCCAGTTTGTGCATGGTAGGCTCTAGCATGTCCATCCAGGCTGCCTGCGAATAGCACGCCATCCACTAATGTAGGAGCGGCAGAATTGGCATTGTAACACCCGATTAGGTCTTTGCACAAAGATTGGTCGGTTGCGGTTTTCCAGACTAGCTTCCCAGTCATTAAGTCCAGGGCATGTATGCCGGGATTGGGTGCAAATTCCAGGTCACCGCCTGTCTCCAGCCAGTCTGAATTTGTGGCATAAACCAAATCGCCATCGGTAGCCATCCCCCAATGAATACCTCCCAAGGCACCACCTCTTCCAATCCTTTTTTGCCAGATGGGTAATCCAGAATCTGGATCCAGGCAATGCACCACCCCCGACTTTTGACCCACCACCAATACCTCTTTACCATCTTTGCGAACGGTTAAAATAGGTGCCATACCGAAATCTAGATCCGGCCCTGGCGGGTCCGGGCAGTTGGCTGCATCCGGACAGGCACTGATATAAGCATCTTTTGCAGTGGCTTGGAAATTCCATATCAGCTCACCGGTATTTAGATCTAAGGCTTGAATAGCGTCGGAATTTTTGGTGGGAGGATTAGAGTTATTCTCTCCGGTTCCGATATAGAGGTATCCGCGTTTGGCGTCTATGGTGGGACTGCTCCATACAGGTGATCCTGAGGGGCCAAAGGTTTTGGTACCCACCTCGTTAACACCTGTTTCGGTGGCTGTTTCTTTGATCACCCGGTGTCGCCAGATTTCCTTGCCACTAGCCGCATCCAATGCTACTACCTGGCCTGAACCTTTGCAACATTCGTAGTGCTCTTGACCTGCCGTCACCACCTCCATGGAAGTCAGGGGCACGTAAAGTATTCCTTCATGGTAGGCCACGGTGCCAGTGACCGCATTGTTCGGCTCGGTTTTCACCGACGATTTCCAGACCAAGGACCCATGGTTGGCATTTAGGGCATAAACATTAGCCCCGAAATCTGCGAAATGGATGGTGATCCCACTGTCAGTTTCTCTTACCGCTATGCCACCCCTGACATTAGCATCGGCCTCAAACATCCATTTTACACAACCAGTATACATATCCAGGCAATAGACCTCTCCGAATTGACTGCCAAATATCAAATAGTGATCAATTATTGTCGGTTTTGCACGCGTCACCGTTCCTCCCTCGAAAGCAAAAGCCCATTTCAATTTAAGATTGGGAACCTTTTCCGCACCCAACTGAGCTACTTTTGAAGGAATGGCCCCAGTGCCTTGTTTATTCCCTGCCCACCCTGAATGCTTTACTTGCTTGAGGTCAAGATTTTGATCACTACAGAAATTGGCTGGGGCGGCTTCCGAAGTATAATGACGTAGGGTCAGCATTTCTGCTACCGCAATCTTTTGTGACTTGCTGAGCATTTTAGCTTGCTCCTGCATGGTGCCTTGCTCCAGGGTAGCCACTATACTTCTTGGCGTCATGGCGCCTAAATGGATTAGACCAGGTGCCCTGCTTAGCCCGTTATCAAGGTGACAGGTCGCACAATGCGTAGCAAACAATTGCGGTCCATCCTCCTCAGATGATTCGGTTGTTTCGGATTGGTTATTAGAACAAGCGAATAAAAGTTGGAGTATTAAAATGGGAAGCAGTGCCGGATTTAGGTATTTCACAGTTCACTTGAAAAGGCTCAGACCAAGTAAGCAAAAAGGAACGACAATATAGAATTTCCATTAAGCCCAAATGCGTTTAAACGTTAAATTTCATATTTTGCATTATACACATCCATTTATAGCGACCTAAAACTATGAATCCTATTAGAAACCAAGATGGCACCGCCACCCGTAGAAAATTTGTAAAAAATCTCACCCTATCTGCCGCTGCATTTACCATAGTTCCTCGGCATGTGCTTGGTGGAGCAGGTCATATTGCGCCTAGCGATAAGGTAAACATCGCGGTAGTGGGCGTGGGCGGACGAGGTAAGAACAATACCAACGAATTGATGAAGTTGGATGATGTGCAAGTCACCGCTATAGCGGACCCCGCAGAATATTGGAATCTGGCTAAGTTTTACTATCGCTCCAACGCCGGAAGAGGGCCGGTAAAGGACATGATCGAAGAACATTATGCCGAAAAATCCACTAATTTTAAAGTAGCCGAGTACTTGGATTTTCGAGAAATGCTGGAGCAAGAAGATGCACTGGACGCGGTGTTATGCGCTACTCCGGACCATACCCATGCCTACGTTTGTCTTACTGCCATGGACCATGGTAAACATGTATATTGTGAGAAACCGCTCACTCATAATATCTGGGAGGCACGACAAGTAGGTAAAGTAGCCAAGGAAAAAGGATTGGCCACACAAATGGGTAATCAGTTGCATAGCTCGGCTGAATTGAGAAAGGCGGTGGAGATTCTAAAATCTGGGGTTTTAGGTGAGATAAAGGAAATCCATGCCTGGGTAGGAGCCAGTCGGTGGACTGATAGCCTCCGAGGACTACCACAGGGATCTTCCACGGTTCCGGTTGGATTTAACTGGGACCTTTGGTTGGGGCCCCGAGCGGACAGGCCATTTAACGAGGTTTATGCGCCGGTCACCTGGCGTGACTTCTGGGATTTTGGCTGTGGTGCCATGGGTGATTTCGGCTGCCATGAATTGGATATTCCCGCCTGGGGACTTGACCTACCTGCTCCTGAAACCGTTGAGTTATTCCCTGCAGGGTACAGTGATAAAGATATTGCGCCACATGGTGAAATAGGCTATTTCCATTTTCCGGCGGTTAGAAAACAAGGGCCCATTAAGCTGACATGGTATGCAGGAGGCCTAAGACCGCCTCAACCAGCGGCCATTCCAAAGGGTGTAGAATTACCTGGTCGGGGTTCCATGTATATTGGAGAGAAAGGGATATTGCTATACCGGGTGCGCAAGGAGCCAGAAATCTATCCCTCTAGTTTACAAACGAAGTTTGCCAAACATCAGGATACACTGGCACCCACCAACGGACACCATCGAGACTGGGTAGATGCTATTAAAGGAGGAGCACCTGCAAGTTCAAATTTTGAATACGCGGTAAGACTGACAGAGATTACTTTATTGGGTGTGCTGTCATTGCGTTTAGGAGGTCAGAAAATTTACTGGGATGCAGAAAACATGAAAGCGGTAGGTGTACCTGAAGCTGATCAGTTCATCAAGGAACCGGTCAGGTCTGGCTGGGAAATGGCCTAGATCAATTAAAAGTTATCAATTAAGAATTAACAATTAATGCCTAACAACAATTACCCGAAACTGCATAATGCCTCATGGCCTGGAGTGGTGGGAAAAGGGCCGGATTCAGAACCACCTATCTCCATTGATTCCATGATTTCGCTAACCGCACAAGCTGAAGTTGACGGGGTTAAATTCGATGGTTTTGATCTTTTTCTCTTTGAACCCCATATGGATATCGATGCTTCTGAAGATGACATCAAGGCCATGGCTGACAAAGCGGTGTCAAACAACCTTGAAATTGGCAGCCTGGTGGCACCAGTTTGGACACCCACCGGAGGTGGGTCCGCCATGGGTTCCAAAGAAGAAAGGCAAAGGTTCATAACCCAGGTGCACAAGGCTTGCCGAATTGCCAAAAAGTTTCGTGAACTGGGGGTACGTCCTCATGGAGTGGTTAGGATAGACTCCTCTGTGGATCCAACCAGTTGGGCCAGTGATCCTGTGGGTAACACCAAACTGATCGCTGATACATTTCGTGAAGCTTGTGATGTGGCAGCTGATTTCGGGGAATCATTAGCAGCAGAAGGCGAGATTTGCTGGGGGGGCATGCACGGTTGGAAATCAATGCTCAACACCTTGGAGGCTGTTGATCGCCCTAATATCGGATTCCAGGCGGACATGGCACATACCTTGTTATACCTCCTGGGTTACAATAAACCTGATGAAAGAATATTGCCTGAGGATTTTCAGTGGGAAGATCGTGAAACCTTAACCGAAGGCCTAAAAACACTCACAGCTGCATTGAGACCATGGACCATTGACTTTCATGTGGCTCAAAATGACGGGACGGTTTTTGGGTCAGGTTCTCATGATAAAACAGGTAGGCATTGCCAGGCTACCGATCCCAACGGGAAACTAGATATTCCGGTAGATGCTGGTCATTGGCTTAGAAATGAAGACGGTACTTTAACCAAAGCCTTCCAGCACATTTGCTGGGATGGTTGTATGTTTCCAAACCAAGTTCTCATGCAACCTCAAACCTGGAATGATATCCTGTCGGCAATGATCCAAGTCCGCAATAAGCATGGATGGTACCAGGAGGAATGAGTAAACCAATAAATATCGGATTAGTCGGCTATGGCTTAATGGGTAGGGCTCATGCTAATGCCTACAAAAGGGTGGGTGATTTCTTCCCTGAACTAAAATACCGGCCGGTACTAAAGGCGGTCAGCGCCAGAGATCAGGCACGGGTACAATCATTTGCCGACCAGTGGGATTTCGAATCTTTCGAAAAGGATTGGAAGACTTTAATTGAACGCAGTGACATCGACGCCATCGATATATGTACCCCAAACGACAC
>JANQPK010000335.1 GCA_028289505.1 Cyclobacteriaceae bacterium | reverse complement strand
GGAGTCTACTTATAACAACTCCAATGCACAAGGATTGGATTACTTCGCGTTGCCGCAAACCAGATCTTTCGGATTCAACCTGGTGGTTACATTTTAATAAAGGATAATTTTAGAAGATAAGATGATGAATAAAATATGTAAATATCTGATTTTCGCATCCCTATTGATATTGCCATTGGGGTGTAGTAATGAAGATTTGACTGATTTGAATATAAACCCTACCCAGGCCAATGAAGTGGACTGGAGGTTTATGCTGACTACCGCCCAGGTACAGGCTGCTGAAAACCGTTACTCTAACGGAAGGGTGCACCTTAACCTGGCCGCTGGCTTGATCCAACAAATGGCTACTCATGAAATAGGAGGCGAAAGAGGATCTGGCGACAAGTATATGTACCATCTGGACAGCTTCAATGCCTTATGGGATCGGTACCCCACTTTGGTACTGAAAACATCGGCTGAGATTATCAGACAAACCGGACCAGAGGGAGCAAGCCCGAACTCAATTAACCTGCATCACGTAGCGCAGGTGTTACGAGTATTACCGATCCATATACTGACAGACATGCATGGAAATATTCCCTACACCGAACTTAATCGCGGTATTGAAGGAATATTCTTTCCTGTGTATGATGACCAGGAGTTCATCTACAATGATATGCTGATGAAACTTCAAACTGCAGCCAATACCATTGGTACTGGTACTGATGAAGTGGGAGGAGCTGATGTTATTTATGGTGGAGACCTGGATAAGTGGAAAAAGTTTGCCAATTCTTTAATGCTGAGATTGGCAATGCGTATTTCCAATGTAGATCCTGCTACTGCTCAGCAATATGTGCAGTCGGCCATCGCCGGTGGTGTTTTTGAAAGCAACGATGATATGGCCTGGATCCAAATGGCGGAAGGACCAAGTATTTGGTTCAACCAAAATGGAATCTCCCGTGTGATGAACCCTTCTGACTGGGGAGCTCAAAACATGATGAGTAAAACCATGATCGATTGGCTACAGGCTCATAATGATCCTAGAATTGAAATCTGGTCAGCTCGTGGGCTCTGGGAGGGTCCCTGGGACACTGACCCTGCTAATCAGGTCGGAATGCCTAATGGTCATGATATCGAAATGTTAGAGGCTTGCTGTACTGGCGGTCAACCTTTCGATCGCGAAGGTCAGTTCTCTCGTTTGAATCCTGAACTGTTGAGAAACGATGCTCCTTTCATTTTCCAAACCTATGCAGAAGTTGAGTTCTTATTGGCTGAAGCAGCATTGAAGGGCTGGCACACAGGCGATGCTACCACGCATTACAATAATGGTGTGAAAGCGTCTATGCAACAGTGGGATATTTTCAACCCCACCAAAAGCATCAGTGATGCTGAAGTAAACGCTTATTTGGCGGCTAATCCTTGGGATGGTTCGGAAGAAATGCTGGGTGAGCAATACTGGGCGGCCAACTTCATGCAATGGTATGAGGCTTATTCTAACTGGCGTCGAACCGGATTTCCAGTATTGACTCCTGTGGATTACATCGGTAACTACTCTCAGGGACAGATATTCAGGAGAATAGAATATAGTACCGTTGAAATTGCCAATAACGAATCAAATGTTATGGGTGGTGGTACTTCACCTGATCTAGTAATGACCCGAGTTTGGTGGGACGTAAATTAATTTTCACTTGATATAGTTCACTACTAACTAATTAAAGGCTGTCTCTAAGAGATGGCCTTTTTTTATGAGCAGCAACAGCAATAGTGTGGAGCCTGCCTACCGGTATGCAAGCATACATCGGTTACTCTTAATCTTGCTCACTTCTGTATGCTGTTTACTGCTGCTGTTGCTAATTTATTAGTAAACTTGCAGATCTGTTTACTAAACAATATGAGAAATCTACTGGTAACGGCGTTCGTTTTATTTTGCTTGTTTTGCTGTCAGGAAAAGCAATCTGAACTGGTCTGGAATGAGTCCTTCTTTCGCATTGGTTCCCAATCCTCTCCCCGGGTGGCAGACCTGAATGGAGATGGTGCATTGGATATTGTAATGGGTGCTGGACGAGATGAAACCATGGCTACTGAATATGGAATAATGGCAGTAGATGGACTGACCGGTAAACTTTTATGGAAACAAAAAGCCCCAGCTCATGTAGTAGGATCTGCATCCTTTCAGGACATTAATGATGATGGGACTCCGGATGTATTTATAGGAGGTCGAGGCGGTTTTCTGACTGCCTTAGATGGGAAAACCGGAGCAGAGATCTGGAAGTACAAATTTGACTTTGAAGAGGATCCTGTTTTGCGCTATGCGCGATTTAATTTCTACAACAACACCTGGGCTCCGGATATTAACAATGATGGCATAAAAGAACTCTTATCGGTTAACGGTGGGAATTGGAGTGCACCAGCAGGCTCTTCCGACGGTAGGTTGCCCGGTGTTCTGATGCTTTTCGATGGCAAATCTGGGGCCATATTGGCAGCAGATACTATGCCTGATGCACAAGAGTCCTACATGTCCCCCCTGTGTTTTCAGGATAATGACAGCCAACAATGGAAAATTGTTTTTGGCACTGGAGGTGAAACCCAAAGTGGTTCTCTCTATGTCGCCAAACTGGATGATCTGCTGAATCATAATCTGATTTCAGCCACAAAAGTAGCCAGCGAACAGGGCCACGGATACATCGCCCCACCAGTATTGGCTGACTTTAACAAAGATGGCGTACTGGATATCGCAGCTATTTCACATGCCAGTACCATCACCATGGTCGACGGAAAAAGCTATCAGCAGCTTTGGCAACAGTCTTTCCCTGGTACTGAATCCAGTACCAGCTTCGCGGTAGGAAATTATACCCAAAAGGAAAAGTTGGAAATACTGGCCATTCTAGACACTGGTACCTGGCCTGAATACAGCTATGCACACCAGGTGGTACTGGATGGTATTACTGGGGCCATCAATTATCACGATACTCTAGGTTGTTTTGTGGTTTCTTCTGCTGTTAGTTATGATTTGGACCAGGACGGGCAGGATGAGGCAATTCTGAATATCAATGATTATGAGTGTGAATATGAAATTAAAGATGATCAGTTGGATCCACCAGGTATTACCCATCAATTGATCTCTATTGACTTCCAGTCTGCACAGCATCAGGTTATTGACCAGGCAAGTGGCTTTAGAAATATCTTTTCCAGTCCCTGGATTGGAGATTTGGACAACGACGGCTATTTAGATATTGTATACAACCAGTACAACCATTCCAGTGACCTCAGGCGCTTCCTGGGTATGGGTATGAAACGGATAAGTACTCCGGTCAAGGTAAAAATGCCGGTAAAATGGGGCGCTTATATGGGATCTAATGGGGATGGGATCTACCAATAGATCTCTGATCTATGGATTCTGATCTCAGTTCTGAGCCGAAAATCAACAATCACTAATCGTATAATCGGATCAATCTCTCTTTCTTAGCTTTTGCAGCGCATCCCACATCTCTGCTGGTATTCTCTCTAAATCATTAAACTCACCGGCTCCTTTCAGCCATTCTCCTCCATCAATGGTGATTACTTCTCCGTTAACGTAGGCCGAGTAGGGTGATATCAGGTAGGCAGCCAGATTGGCTAATTCCTGATGCTCCCCTACCCTGCCAAGCGGAACCCTTTTGGCTGGATCAAATTTCTCAGCCAGATCGCCTGGCAATAATCTACTCCAGGCTCCTTCAGTAGGGAATGGACCAGGAGCGATAGCATTAGTCCGTATTTTGTATTTAGCCCACTCCACCGCCAGCGATCTAGTCAGTGCTAAAACTCCAGCTTTAGCACAAGCCGATGGAACCACATAAGCAGAACCTGTCCATGCGTAGGTGGTGACGATATTGAGCATAGTGCCAGCCTGTTGAAGATCGATCCATTTCTTACCCAATTCAAGCGTCCAATTGATGGTACCTTTCAATACAATATCAATTATGGCATCAAAAGCACGGGTTGACAATCGTTCTGTTGGACTAATAAAA
>JANQPK010000284.1 GCA_028289505.1 Cyclobacteriaceae bacterium | reverse complement strand
AAGTACTTTTATCGGGTAATTACAGGGCCAACCCAATCTCAAATCTATCACTTTACCACTCCTCCCCTTCCCCAGGAAGACAAAACCTTTCAGTTTGTGGCCATGAGCGATATGCAACGTGATAACAATCATCCCGATAAATTCAAAGAGATGGTTGAACAAGGCGTAATACCATTTTTGGAGCAAGAAAACGGCACTGAAGATGTTTTTCAGGATCTGGGCATGGTCATTATACCTGGTGACCTAACTGTAGATGGATTGCAGTACACCGATTGGACCAATGATTTTTTTCGTCAATCAAAAAAACTGCTACCCTACGTTCCGGTATACCCTGTGTTGGGAAATCACGAGAGAAACAGTGATTTTTATTTCAACTATTTTCACTTGCCGGATAATGGTACTCCGGGGTATCTGGAGCATTGGTACTTCAAAGATTATGGAAACATCAGAATCGTAGGGCTCAATTCCAATGAGAATTACAGGATTCAAGCGCAGTTGGATTGGTTGGACCAGGTACTTGAGGATGCCGAACAAAATCAGCAAATTGATTTTGTGTTCGCGCAGTTGCACCACCCTTTTAAATCTGAACTGTGGATTGACGGAGAAACCGATTATACCGGTGAGATTATTTATAGATTAGAGAGGTTTAGTACCCGCACTGGTAAACCCACTATTCATTTTTATGGCCATACTCATGGGTACTCCAGGGGACAATCGAAGGATCATACGCACCTTTGGGTAAATGTGGCTACTGCCGGAGGTAAGATCGATGGATGGGGTGAATATGTACAGACCAATTATGACGAATTCTCTATGAGCAACAGTGATTACGGCTTTGTTTTAATGGAGGTGGCTGCAGGGGATGAACCAAAGTTCAAGTTGGTTAGAGTAAGTCGGGGTAATGTCGAGAACCCCAAAGAAAACGAAATTAGCGATGTAATTGAGGTAAAGCGGTACCATCTAAAACCAGAAACCCCAAATTGCATTGCGCCAATCGAAGAAGCGAAAGTAAAAGCGGATGAAGTGGTGCTCACTGCCTCCAGGTTTAACGCAACAGACAATAGTGTTCATGGGGAGAGTCATTGGCAGGTTGCCCGCACCAACAACTTTACCCATCCCGATGTAGACATCTGGAAGCACCATCAGGACTGGTACGGCAACCAGGACCTAAACCAAGGTATCGATCTGACCAAACAACAGATTAACTCATTGAAAAAGAAAACTACCTATTACTGGAGGGTTCGCTATCGTACCAAAGGTCTGGTTTGGAGTGAGTGGTCCGAGGTTCAGAAATTCATGGTCAAATAAGCTTATTAGCAAATCTGACAGATGATCTAGTCCGAAAAGTAGGTGGTTCTTAGATTTTGAAAAACCACCTCTACTTCCTTATCTGTCAAAGGCCGCTCGTATATCAGAACTCTGGCGATCTCACCATCAAAAGACTCTGAACCCGGGTGATTGGTAGCATCTCGCTCCGTACCAATGGCTAATTTTGACGGGTTAGCCAGCGGGTTGACTGGGAACCGTCCAGTGGCAACTGCCCTGGCTTGATCGACAAACAGATCCAACGAAACCGTATCTGTTCCCGCACCCATACGTCCAGCGATTATATAGTATCTATTAGCCTCTAGTTTTGGCCCACTCACCTTTGGATTGTTCATATCAAATCGACCAAAAGTGGCTCCGCTACGGGAACCGAACCACAATGTAAGGTCATCATCAAGGCAGCCCCATAGACCTTCATAGTT
Source organism: Cyclobacteriaceae bacterium (assembly GCA_028289505.1). GTDB lineage: Bacteria > Bacteroidota > Bacteroidia > Cytophagales > Cyclobacteriaceae > SZUA-3. The sequence continues at coordinate 12,635 of JANQPK010000284.1, read as the reverse complement.
TCCACCATTACGTAAATTTCCCATGAAGGAATTCACATCCTGCAAGCGATACATGCCAAACTCCGTTTCCCCAGCTGGATCAGCAGTGATATAAGGCTTTAGTACCGTAAACCAGGTGTAACCACTACCAGTGAGTAGATAATCAAAAGCATCCTCTTTTGCATTGATCAACTCATCTTCTTCAAACACAATGGTACTATGACCATTCAACTCGTTTACCTGACTTTTTAGTAATGGAGCTCCAGTGCCCGGTTTTGAAAGCCTGATGCCATAATCCTGAAGCGCAAAATCCTTAGCGGTAAAATTTCCCACTTGGTTGGACCATCTCACCACCCGATTATTGTCTGTAATCTCCACCCCCTTATCTGCATTCAGGTCCAGGATCAGTGCATTAGAACAGGTAAGGGCATCATCAGAATGGTACCCCGCTGCCCATACAATTGCAGCTTCAATCATCTTTTGATAATCAGCATTGTGATAGACTGCTTTAGTATGTCCAAGGGAGGTAAAAAAAGAACGTCCACCTTCAAAGTAATGATACCAGGTGAACGGGTGGTCACCTCCCATTTTGAGCTTGGGATCGGCTTGGTAGGAGGATTCGTCCAGGTTGATCAATACATTTACTTTGTTTCGTGGATTAACAGAGAACATGTGCCACTCATCTGTTATTTCCCAGACCCTTGATAAATGAGTGGTAGTTGGGTGGTCCTGGTTTTCGACTACCAGCTTAGCGGGTTGCACTTCAGGATGAGCCACTAAGCGAGTGCCGATAAGCTGCTGGTACCATGTCTGAAATTCTGCACTCTCCTTCCAAATGGCCCCTGCACAATGGATACCTACAAAACCACCACCTCCACGTATGAATCCCTGCAAAGCCCGCAATTGAGATTCAGCAAAAATTGGTCCTTCGGTACCGCAGTTATTGTTAAACACCAGCACCTCGAAATTGGAAAGGGATTCAGCATTTAAGATGCCGGGATCCACTGAAGTGGTAACCTCCCATCCATTCTTTTTCCCCAGTAGCTCAATCATCTCCAACGCAACTTCTTTGGATTCATGTTGAAATCCCATATCGCCCTGGAAATTGAGCAGCCTGATCTTGTGCTGACCTTGGATGAAACCAGGTACCATTGCCACTACTAAAAACAGGATTAATATTCTCATATCGTGGGAATTTTGAATTCACATGAAATATAAGGATCACTTTATTATTTTTATTATTAAGAAGTAGTGAATCTACAGCTCCATGAAAATTGAACATATGGCCATTTGGACCCGGGATTTAGAAAAAATGAAAGACTTCTACCTGGAGTTCTTTGATTTGGGCCCAAGTGAAAAATACTATAATACCAAGAAACAGTTTAGTTCATACTTTCTGGCATTCGACAATGGACCGCGGATCGAATTAATGCATCGACCGGGGATGGCTGATATAACCAGAAGGATTTGCCATGATGATGGATGCCTTGCCTAACGTTACCCTGGTAGGCACCCATACACTAGGTATCTTATCGGGGATGTTAGGGAAATCTATTGCGGATTACTACACTACCTATTCCAACCAACGTTTGGTCAATGCTGATGGTAGGTACTATGAGGTTACCGGGGTTGAGCCAGATCTGGAACTTGAAATATTTCCCAAGAATCGGGTGATGAGCGGTCATCTGGAAGCGATCAGGAAAGTGGTGGATATTATTGAGCAAGGTCAGAATACTCTCTAACAACCTCCCAGCTAGAATCTCCGTCCTGATTAAGTAAATACTTCCTGCCCTTGCTTTTCCCTATAAAAATAGTACTTCCAATTTTGGCTTTAACTTGCCTTTGTTCCAATGCACAAAATCTCCAGATTGAGACCGGTTTTGCCATGGGAAACGTAGTGGGGGAAGAACACAGTTTGGGAAAGGCCGAGCTTCACCTGAGTTTCTTAAAATGCTATAAATTTGGACAGCTTGGCTTAGATTTCTCTACTGGAGGTAATTTTATTCCCGGCGAGAGAAGCACCACTGAAGGCAATACTGAAATACTCTCACCCAACGATACAAAATTCGGTTCTATCACATTCTTGTATAGGTTACCTATTACCAAGCATATTTTTGTGGAGCCCAGAATGGGATACGCTTCCTTGTATGCCTGGGTTAATACCGATGACTCCAGGAGGATTCAACAATCAAATTTCTCCGCTGGTGTTGGCCTGGGAGCCTATGTCAGAAGATTTACCTTCTCTTTGCGTTATCAATACTACGGAAGAACCGCAGATTACATGGGAAGCAGGGATGGTACTATTATAGTATCTAACTCCGAACATATTGATATGATTTTCTTGCGATGGTCTTATCGATTTGGACTGGACAAATTATTCAAACCAAAAAGCACTTCTGATCGCTGCATGCTGAAGTATTAGTGCCTTCTAAGCAGTTTATCATCAAGTACAAAACATAACCATTTGGCTTTTAGTTAGAATGGGGTGCAGTCTTTGACAAAGCTTAACCAAGAAGAAATCGACCGGATCATTGAAATGGCCTGGGAAGACAAAACCCCGTTTGAGGCCATCAAATATCAATTTAACCTGGACGAATCCGATGTAATCAAGTTGATGCGCCGCGAGTTAAAAGGCAGTAGTTTTAAGCTGTGGCGTAAACGCGTGAATAGTGGGATTAGCCTAAAGCATCGCCATAAAAGACCAGGTGAGGTCAATCGTTTTAAGTCCAGCAGCCAAAGTGTGATCTCTGGGAATAAAATCTCCAAACGATGAGCTTCGTTACCGGTTATAATGGAATCATTGCTCAGCTTGATCAGATTGATGCGCAGGCTTATGGTCGCACCCGAAACTACATAAATGGGGCTGTAACCAGGTTATCACCGTACATCTCCAGAGGTGTGATTTCCACCAGCATGGTGATGGAGCATGTATTAAAACAGGGGCATCCTTTTTACAAAATCGAAAAGCTGATTCAGGAACTGGCTTGGCGCGATTACTGGCAACAAATATGGATCGCCAAGGGTAATCAAATTAACCAGGATCTTAAGCAGGCTCAACCAGAGGTGCTTCACTGGGAAATACCGACATCAATAGTGCAGGCAAACACCGGTATTCAGGCCATTGATGCCGCCATAAACCAGTACTATATGGATGGCTATTTGCACAACCATCTGAGAATGTACATAGCCTCTCTTGCCTGTAACATTGGAAAAAGTCATTGGAAAACACCCGCCAGATGGATGTATTACCATCTGATAGACGGAGACTGGGCTAGTAATGCCCTGAGTTGGCAATGGGTAGCTGGATCAAACGCCCATAAAAAGTATTATGCTAACCAAGATAATATCAATAAATATTGCCTTACCAGCCAAAGGGGAACTTTCCTGGATGTTAGCTACCAAGAATTTCATGGCATGGATGTTCCATCCGAACTCAAAGAAGTCACTACACCTATCCTATCCACTACGCTTCCGGAAAATGAACCCTTGGAAATAGAGCCATCTCACCCAATCTTGGTTTACAATTACTACAATTTGGACCCCAATTGGCGTAAAGAGCAGCACGCCAATCGGGTGCTGCTTTTAGAACCATCCATTTTTCAGAAATACCCTATTTCGGATAGGGTACTGCGTTTCACGCTTGACCTAGCCCAAAACATCAAGGGCCTGCAGCTATATGTTGGGGAGTTTGAGCAACTGAAAAAGCAAGCTGGAGACCAGCAAATAATATTCAAGGAGCATCCATTGAATCACAATTATCAGGGAACTGAAGATACCCGTGACTGGATGTTCTCGGTTACTGGTTACTACCGCTCTTTTTTCTCTTTTTGGAAATCCTGTAAACAAGAATTGCGATGACTCCGAAGGTTTGCAATATCGTCTGGCTGAAACGCGATCTCAGATTACAAAACCAGGCCGCATTACATGCTGCAGAGAGCGATGGCCTCCCCTATCGTATAATCTACATTTTTGACCCTGATTTGATCAGGCATCCCGATACTTCGTTGCGACATCTTCAGTTTGTGTATCATGCCGTACAGGACCTAAATCAGAGTTTAGAACAACTTAATCGCAGGGTGGAGCTATTTTATGGAGCCTCCTCTACAGTTTTCCAATACCTGTTTCAGACCTCTGCTTGTGAAAAGGTCTTTTCCTACCAGGAAACTGGTGTTCAACTAAGCTGGGATCGGGACAAAAGGGTGCGCGATATTATTAATCGCAATAATACCAGCTGGAACGAATTTCCGTCAAATGGAGTAATCAGAGGAATAAACGATCGAAAAGGGTGGGATCAACATTGGTTCAAGACCATGAACAGTCCCCAGATTCAAAATAAGTATTCCCGCGGCCATTTAGATCCCTTGGATCATCCCTTTCCTCTGCCTTCAGCTTTTGAGAAGTCATTACAACTCTATCCAAAGCTTTATCAGCCGGCAGGAGAAGCCAAGGCCTGGGAATACTTGGAATCCTTCACTTTTGGACGAGGATTTAACTATCAAGCGCATATTTCAAAACCGCTGCAAAGCCGTAAATCTTGCTCACGACTTTCAACTTACTTGGCATGGGGAAATCTTAGTATACAGCAAGTGTATCAACACGTCAAACATCATCCCAACTATATTTACCATAAAAGAGCCTTTGGTGCATTTCTCAAAAGGCTCAAGTGGCACTGCCATTTTATCCAAAAATTCGAGGTGGAGTGTGAATACGAGACCCAATGCGTCAACAGGGGGTACGAAACCCTGGAAAGAGACAATAACCAGAGCTATTTAAAAGCTTGGGCTTCTGGGGAAACCGGATATCCCTTGGTAGATGCCTGTATGCGGGCAGTAACCGCTACCGGATGGATCAACTTTCGAATGCGGGCCATGTTGGTTTCATTCTTGTGCCATCACCTGGACCAGGATTGGCGACGAGGAGTGTATCATCTGGCCCAGCAGTTTTTGGACTACGAACCCGGTATTCACTACCCTCAATTCCAGATGCAGGCTGGAACCACTGGAATTAATACCGTGCGTATTTATAACCCTGTAAAACAAGGCTACGATCATGACCCCCAGGGCATATTCATCAAGCAATGGATACCGGAGTTGCGTGATATAGATCCAAAGTACCTATTAGAACCCTGGAAAGGTTCTAACCAAACTCCGTATCCCAAACCCATTGTAGATACGGTAGAAAGCGGAAAACGTGCCCGCAAGAAAATATGGGGCCATCGCAGTACCCATGAGGTTAAAAGTGAGAGGGCACGAATTCTGAAGACCCATACCAGAGCGGGATAAATCAGAATATTCCCTATTTTTATTGCCATGAAGAAACTTATTTTACTTCTTTTATGTGCTGCCGGCCCACAGTTACTGGGGCACGCACAAACTCAAAAAGTCATCATAGACGCAGATACCGGTAACGAGGTTGATGATTTGTATGCAGTAGTGCGTGGGCTGATCGAACCTTCCTGGGAGGTGGTCGCACTTAATGCCACACAATGGCAAGCCAGTCAATGGGCTACCGAAAAATCAATGGAAGACAGCCATCGATTGAACGATATTCTATTAGCTTATCTTAAAATTAGCGACGTACCCTCTAATCGTGGCGCTAATAACCGCTTATATGATTGGGGCAGTAAGACCCAAACCTCAACAGCCTCCATGGCCATAGTAAAAGCAGCCTTAAAAAGCCAGAACCAAAAACTCACAATAATCGCCCTAGGTGCACTGACTAATGTTGCCTCTGCCATTCTGGATGAACCCTCAATTACCGATAAGATTAGATTGTATTGGCTGGGCAGCCTTTACGATTTTGAAAAGCAGGCTATGAGTAACACAGACTTTAATAGTGTAATGGACATTCAAGCAGTTGATGTAATTCTAAATTCAGATGTGGAACTACACATTATCCCCAATAACGTCAGTGGTAAAATGATATTCAACTGGGACCAAACAGAAAGCAAACTCAGAGGTCGACACGATTTGGCTGACTATCTATTGGACCGGTGGTACAATCATGTGGATGCCGGAATAGATAATCGAACCATCTGGGATTTAGCGCTGATACAGGCCGTCATACACCCGGAGTGGGCCGAAGAAGTGAAGATAATGACCTCAAAAGAGCGAGGCCAGCGAGAGATCTGGATGTATCGGGATATCGACACCCAAAAAATGCAGGATGAGTTTTTTACCACCACCCTGAAATATCTTGACAATCTGGATTAAATGTATTCTTAGGTGACTTTTGAGGAAATCATCCAGGAATTAAGAGCCATTGCTAACCCTGAAATCGTACAAAAGAAGCAATCCAAGTTTGGCATCATGGCTGATAATGCTTTAGGTATTTATCATAAAGATCTTAAGCAGATAGCCAAAAGAATTCCCCATGATGACGAACTGGCTATGCAGCTGTTTGATTCCAACATATATGAGGCCCGGCTGTTGTGCAGCAAATTATTTAATCCGAAAAATGTCACAGAAGCATTAATGGAACGCTGGGTTCAGACCTTTGAAAATTGGGAAATTTGTGATTCATTTAGCATGGGAATTTTTGCCAGAAGCGCCTACGCCGGTACTAAGTCTATAGAATGGTCGAGTCGAGTACCAGAGTTCCAAAAAAGAGCGGGTTTTGCCACCATAGCGGCCCTGAGCTTGTATGACAAGCAGGGCGCCAATGATGCTTTCGAGCAGTTCTTTCCGTACATCCTCAGGGAATCAACTGATCACAGGTTATACGTAAAAAAGGCTGTTAATTGGGCACTCAGAAATATTGGGAAACGAAATCAAGACCTAAACCAGATGGCAGTGGAAATATCCCGTCAGCTGTCAAAATACGAGAACAAAACCGCCAGATGGATTGGCAGCAATGCTCTGAAAGAGTTAACCAAGGATCGGGTCCGGATTTCAGATTACCCCAGGGAAATCTATCGGGGTTAATGTGGACTGAATTTTAAGCATTTACGAAACCATCTTCCCTGCACAAAAAGAATATCACCTGCCCACATGATTTCCATCATTTTTAACCCAAATGGGGTTGGTTTATTTAGGGTTCGATTTCATGAAAACAATTCTCTCTATATTCTTATTGGCTATTTTTCTACTGCAGCCCTTGATAAAGGTCGGGATATTACTCGACTATCAAATCAATCGGGATTTTATCGCCACCATGCTGTGCATTAAAAAGGACCAGCCTGAGAGCAATTGTAAAGGAAAATGCTATCTCTCCCAGAAACTTGAAAAAACTGATGAGGGACAAAAGAAAGAATTGCCCAACAGTTCAATACAACAATTGGAAACACACCTTTATTTTGATTTTTATCCAGTCCAGACCCTCTCCGCCCCCTTGGTTGAGCAAAAGGTTGCGTACTATGGTGGCGAACAAGCTGCTTGTACCAGGGAATGGCTTGATGGTATTTTCAGACCGCCTGAAAATCAGCCTACTTCCTAATTACTGAAAGCATAATGCTTTCAGTCGGTTTAGCCTACCCAGTTCCATGGTATAGGTCTGGATGAATATAAAAAATCAAATAAATGAACTTCAAGAATGTATTACTAGCATGTCTGTTGCTAACAGTGAGGGTTTTCGCGCAAACAGATCAGCAACAAATCAGATTATTAGACTTAGATGATGCCTTACCCATTGTCGGTGCCGTCTATCAGTATGGTGACCAACAAGGTGTCTCCGACGAAAATGGAGTAATCAACTTTCAATATTTGCAAGGTGAAACCATTAAAATATCTCACGTCAGCTATGGTTTATGGTCCTTGCAGGATGACGAGTTACAGCAGGTAGTTAAAAAACAGGTTTATTACCGAAGGGGTTCGGTGGTCAATCTTTACCCGGTTAAAGTGATTGCATTAAGGCCGCAGGACCAACGACCCGACGAACAGGTTGCTATTGACTATCAGCAAAGAATGGAGCATGACGGAGCTGCTATTCTCAATCATACTCCTTCCTTTAATAGCATTCGTAAAAGTGGTAATTATGGATTTGATCCGGTTTTTCGTGGATTCAAATATGATCAACTAAACATAGTAATGAACGGTGCACAAAGTGCCTCCGCAGCCTGCCCTAACCGAATGGATCCTCCAACTAGTCAAATGGCTCCCAACATGATGGATCGAATAGAAATCTTAAAAGGGCCTCATGCACTGCGTTTCGGCACCGGTTTCGGGGCTACTATCAACTTTATTCCTGCCAAACTCAGGTTCACCAGTGATCCGGGTATCTATGGGAGAGTATCCACAGGATATGAAGGCAATGGGAATATTGCCCGAGGTGAGACACAGCTGGGATTTAGCGGTGATCGCTACGATATATCCGTCTTCGGTTCCTGGTCTCAAGGAGATGATTACCAGTCAGGGAATGGAGAAACTGTTCCAGCTGATTTCACCAGAGGAAGCTTTGGTCTAAATGTGGGCCTGAAGCTTTCGCCTAACCAACAACTACGGATATCTACCTTGTACAATCGTGCAAGGGATGCCGATTTTGCAGCTTTACCCATGGACCTTCGGGAAGACGATACCTGGATGTTCAATGCTAGACACGATATTCAGATCAACCGCAACCACTTACAATCATGGAATACCACGGTGTATGGATCATTTGTTGATCACCTGATGGATAATTTACTTAAACCACTTGATCCCAGGATGTTAAATGCTGAGACTAACGCTCAAACCGTAAATTACGGAGGTAGAACGGAAAGTGTGTGGAGGTTTGGTTCAGCAGAGTTCTTTGCCGGTGCAGATTTTAGGGTTGAAGGCGCGGAGGGAATCAGGACCAGAGAGTTCCTAATGGGGCCAAACGCAGGCAAAGTGGTGGAAGATAATGCTTGGCAGGATGGACAGATCAGTAAAACTGGTCTTTTCGGTGAATACCACCTTAATGCTGCCAGGTTGAGTTACGTAATTTCAGGCCGACTCGAGTTCAACCATGCGGACATTCATGATCCCAGTGATGAGTTTACGGAGATATACGATGACCTTCAAATTAGTCAAGTCAATCCCAGTCTGAGTGTGGGAGTATTAATGGAATTGGGAGAGCAGACCCGTGGTGGCCTTTGGTTTGGCCGGGCACAAAGAAGTGGTAGTTTGACCGAAAGATTTATCAACTACTTCCCAGTGGGGCAAGATCCCTATGAGATGCTGGGCAACCCGGAATTAGATCCAGAAAAAAACAACCAGGTTGATTTAACCTTTGAATGGAATAAAGCTAAGACTGCGGTTAATGTAGATGTTTTTGTTTCCTATATGCAGGACTACATTTCATCGGTAATTGATACTAGCCTAACCCCCAGGTTGCCCATGAGTCCAGGAGTAAGAAGGTTTATCAATATTGATGAAGCATTTAAAACGGGATTTGAGGTAAGCTGGACCCAGCAATTACCGCTTGGTTTACAGCATCAATTAGGGATTGCCTATACTTATGCTCAAGATCTGGAGAGAGATGAGCCTCTGCCGGAAATCGCTCCCATGGATATGCGGTATACCTTGACAGGTAGTTATCTGAAACACAAATTGCACCCTGAAATTACTTTCCGCTACGCGATGGAGCAGGCAAGGGTTTCGCAAGAATTCGGAGAGACTATCACGCCATCCTTTACACTGCTGGACTTAAAAGTAGGGTATAACTTCAATGACAAACTACAGATCAACGCTGGGGTCAATAATTTGTTCGACGAGAATTATTACGAGCACTTAAACCGATCAGTTCGTGGGGCCAATCTGCCAATTTTTGCACCTGGTCGCAATATGTTTATCAATATCAGCTATTTATTTTAACCTAAACTGGTTTGTGTATTACCAATATTGCTGTTAACCTACTCTAGATAAGCAGCGGGTTCTTAACCGGACCCGCTGCTTATTTCATGGTAATGGTCACCAAGTATTCCGAAAGAGGCGAGGAATATGTGGAGACACTGCATACAATTATGAGAATTAACCACCTTATCCAGGCAGATTCGGCATACCTGAAGGAAGACCCGGTAATTTTGATGGTACCCTTGGAATAACTGCCAACTTTGTTCATTTTGGTTACAAATTGATCAAAATGTGTAAGATCTTCTTTGTTCTATCAGCACTTGTTGTTGTGGTTTCCTGTGGTACCCCTCCAGAGACGCAAAAAGCAGACCCTGTCAAAAAACAACCTCCCAATATCGTACTTATTTTTTCTGATGACCATGCCTGGACGGATTATGGGTTTATGGGACACGACCTGGTCAATACTCCTAACATCGATGGCCTGGCCAAAAACGGAGTGGTATTTCCCAGAGGTTATGTACCAACCGCAGTTTGCCGACCTTCGTTGATGACCATGGTAACTGGGCTTTATCCTCATCAGCATATGATCACCGGTAATGACCCTGCTGGGGGACGGAAAAACCCCAGGTTTCCCAGGGAAGCGTTGTTAGCTCATATTGATAGACTACAAACGCTACCCGAGGTACTGGGAAAGCATGGCTATTTGAGCCACCAGTCCGGAAAATGGTGGGAAGGCGACTACCGCAGAGGTGGGTTCACTCATGGCATGACAAAAGGTCGAAGGCATGGTGATGAAGGTCTGGTGATTGGCAGAGAAGGCATGGATTCGGTCTTCCAATTTGTGGATTACGCCCTGAAAGAAGAAAAACCATTTTACCTATGGTATGCTCCTTTTCTACCTCATACTCCTCATAATCCTCCCCAAAGACTGCTTCAGAAATACCTGGATAAAGACCTTACAGAACCCATAGCCAAGTATTATGCTATGATCGAATGGTTGGATGAAACCTGCGGTGAGCTAATAACTTTTCTGGATCAGAAGGGGCTCAGAGAAAACACACTGATTTATTATTTGTGTGACAATGGTTGGATCCAAAAGCCACACCAAAATGGATTCGCCAATGGCTCCAAGCAAAGTGCTATGGATGGTGGCGTCAGAACCCCTATTATCTTTTCCTGGCCAGGGGTACTATCACCGAGGGTAAGGCAGGAAGTGATTTCCAGCATTGATTTGATGCCAACCCTCTTGGGAGCTGCGGGTATCGAAACCGATATTCCCATGGCCGGTATTAATCTGTGGCCCAGTTTAACCTCAAATACCACAATCGATCGAGATATTATATTTGGTGAAGGCTATGGTCACGACATGATCGATAAAGATAAACCCGAAGCTTCATTAGCTTACCGTTGGTGTGTTCAGGGCGATTGGAAACTTATTCTTTGTTACGATGGACAGTTGGAAGGCTGGGGGCAGGATACCCATGAACAAATGCGAACAGAACCCATCCGGCTGTATAATATTGTGCAGGATCCACATGAGAAAAACAACCTATTCGAGAAACACCCTGAGATTACCAACAGACTGAAGAACGAGATTGATAATTGGTATCAACTACAGGAAAGAAAAGTTCTGAGTTCCGGATAAATGGGTAAAAGATTATTATCTGTAGACGCATTACGCGGATTTGATATGCTGCTCATATCTGGTGGGGCTGAATTTTTGGTACGCCTGAAGGGCAAGGCCGGAGTGCCCTGGGTGGACCTACTCAGCGATCAGATGACCCACCCCGCCTGGAATGGATTCACATTTTACGATTTCATTTTTCCTCTGTTTTTATTTATTGCAGGAGTGTCATTGTCCTACAGTATCTCCAAAAGTCTCAACCTGGGATCTAGCCAGAGTAAGATATATAGCAAGGCATTCAAGCGCATGATTATCCTGATCCTGTTGGGGATACTGTATAAAAACGCTCCAATTCCCCTATTTGAGCCCACACAAATCCGACTGGGCAGTGTACTGGGAAGAATTGGGATTGCCACTTTTGCCACCACATTGTTGTTTGTTAACTATAATTGGAAAAGTAGACTGATTTGGATAGCAGGCATTCTTCTTGCTTATTACTTATTACTTATTTTGGTACCAGTACCCGGGTATGGTGCCGGAAACCTTACCTTTGAGGGGAACCTGGTAGGATGGTTTGACCGTACATTTTTACCCGGCCGTTTACGACAGGTGACCTATGACGAACTGGGTATACTCACCCAGTTTCCAGCACTTTGCCTCACCATCCTGGGTGCCTGGGCTGGTGAGATATTACAAAAAGGTGAGCGGACAACCGATTCGCTTTTGGTAATCGGATTCGGTTGCCTGATAATAGGACTGTTGTGGGGTTTGGTATTTCCCATCAATAAGCATCTATGGTCCAGCTCCTTTATTCTTCTGACCAGCGGCATGTCCTTTATCTTTCTGGCAGGGTTTTATTGGCTAATCGATGTTAGAGGTATTTCTGGCTGGGCCTTCTTCTTTAAGGTTATCGGAATGAATTCACTACTGATTTATTATACCTATCGGTTTGTCGACGTATACTTTACTTCTGAGTTGATCTTTGGAGGCTTTTATGATTTGGTTGCAGAACCTTGGCAACCTGTTCTTCAGGCAATAGGGGCAGTAGTCTTGGTTTGGTTGTTTCTTTACGCCATGTATCGCGCAAAAATTTTTATAAAAGTTTAGCAAATTCTCAATTACAAAATCCATGAAAAACACCTTCATACTTCTAACCATACTTGGCACCATACTACCAAATGCTTTCGTGATAAAGGAAAGCTTTGAATCGGGAAACTACATGTTGTACAGGTATCCCATAGATACCTTTCAAGCCATGTTTGCTAATAACGTTTCATCTGCTT
>JANQPK010000238.1 GCA_028289505.1 Cyclobacteriaceae bacterium | reverse complement strand
CTTTGACCTTTGGATATTTCATTCAGCCTTTAGAAACCAGAGTAGGCGCCCAAAGAGCCAGTCTTGGACTTGCCCAAACCTTCCCCTGGTTTGGGACCTTGAAAGCTAAGCAGGCGGCGGCATGCCAACAAGTAGAAGCAAATTATGCTGATTTTCAGGATACTAAATTAAAGCTATTCCGGGAGGTAAGACTGGCCTATAACGAATTGTACTTTTTACACCAATCGATCAAGCTTACCCAGGATAACTTGCAAGTACTGAATTCATTCAAGGAGCTGGCCAGGGTTAATTTCGAAAGCGGCAAAACAGGGTTTGTAAGCGTGCTGCGGGTTGAAATGGAGGAGCAAGAACTAAAGACCAAACTGGATTTTCTTAGGGATAGTAAAACATCCTTCCAAGCTGCCTTTGAAAACTTATTAAACGTAACGCTACAAAAGGAAATGATCTTCCCCGATTCACTGGAACTGGTTACTCTAAGTTATCAGCAAAAAGCACTGGCAGACAGTCTTATAGCCAATAATCAGCAGCTGAAACAATTACAATTTCAAGCGCAGGCCAGCCAGGAGCAAACCGAATTAGCCAAACTTATGTCAAGGCCATCCTTCACCGTTGGCGTCAACTACCTTTTTATAGAGGAGCGATCGGGAGTGGATATTCCAGAAAATGGACAAAATGCCCTGCTATTTCCACAGGTAGGCATGAGTATCCCCATTTTCCATAAGAAGTATCAGGCTCTGCAGAACCAGGCAAGCTTAAACAGGGAAAAGACAAACTACCAGATTGAACATACAACCAATCAGCTACAGTCCCAACTAGAATTCCTTTTGAGAGATCATATTGATGCACAAAGAAGACTAGAGCTAAATAATGGTCTACATGACCTGGCAGAACGATCCTTGTCACTGCTTCAAACCGAATTCACCACCGGTCGAACAGAATTTGAAGAAGTGTTGAGAATGGAGCGAAAGCTCTTAACCTATCAACTTGAACTGGTGCGTGCACGAGTTGATATCAATAACGCGGTATATAAAATTAATTACCTTATTGGAAATGAAGAATTTAAATATTAAACAACTATTTCTTGGAGCGGCATTACTGATAATGGGTATACTACTTGGTCGTTTCGTTTTTGATGACTCCACAGCACCTATACAGCATGAGGACCACCATCATGAAACCCTTGGAGAGGTTTGGACCTGCTCAATGCATCCGCAAATCAGGAGTAATACCCCCGGTAAATGTCCAATGTGTGGCATGGATTTAGTGGCAGTATCATCATCGGGGATCGACCATCTAGATTTGAACCAAGTACAGATGACTGAAGCCGCTTTGAAATTAGCAGATATTCAGACGGTGATAGTCGGCACCACCACTCCTGAAAAACAGGTTTATTTACCTGGGAGAATAGAAGCAGACGAACGGGGAATTGCCAACGTAACTGCGCACTTCAGTGGGCGCGTGGAGCGGTTGTATGCTGATTTTACCGGTCAGTTCATTAACCGAGGGCAACTCCTGGCGACTTTGTATTCACCCGACCTGGTTACTGCACAGAAGGAGTTGTTCGAGGCTATGAAATTCAAATCGACCAATCCCTCCTTCTATGAAGCGGCAGTACAAAAACTCAAACTATGGGAACTTACGGATCATCAAATTAGAGAGATTGAGCAAAAAGGGGAACCGCTGTATAATTTCAATGTATATGCACCTAGATCAGGCACCATCATCAGCCGTAAGATCTCTGAGGGAGAGCACGTGATGGATGGTCAAACTTTGTTTGAAATTGCAGACCTCAATCAATTATGGGTATTATTCGATGCCTATGAAAGTGATCTTCCTTGGATCAAAGTAGGTGACTCCATTACCTTCAATGTGCAGTCCTTACCTGGCAGGACCTTCAAGAGTGTGGTTACCTTTATCGACCCGGTAGTTAACAACCAAACCAGGACCGCTTCCATTCGGACAGAGATCACTAACATCAATGATCAACTTAAGCCCGAAATGTTTGTAGAAGGTATCGTGATTGCTGGCCTGGTTACTTCGGGCGAAACCTTGGTGATTCCAAAAACTGCGATACTTTGGACTGGCAAAAGAGCTATCGTTTACGTGAAAGATCCGAATTATACCACACCCACCTTTGAATTCAGGGAAATTGAATTGGGAACAGATGCAGGAGAATACTATGTAGTTAATCAGGGCTTGTCTATAGGAGAAGAAATCGCTGCCAATGGCGTTTTTAAAATTGATGGTGCTGCACAACTACAGGGAAAATTTTCCATGATGAACCCGCAAGGAAACCGGTCGGCTAACCTACACCAACATCAGGATCTTGATTTAAAATCAGAGGATATTCAAGCATTTACGGTACCCCATGAATTTAAGCAGGAAGTGATAGGCATATTTGAAGCGTATTTACCTATAACCGAAGCTTTGGTGAATTCGGATGTTTATGGCGCAAAAAAAGCTGCGCAATTACTTCTTAGTCAGATTGAGCAGGTTGATATGAGACTAATAAGTGGAGACGCACATGTAGAATGGATGGAAGACAGCAAAGTGTTGACCAGTGCTGCAGCCTCCCTATCAGAAGCTAATGATGTCGAAAATGCCAGAACATCATTACCTATATTAAGTGATCAGCTGTTCCAAACACTAGTTAAGTTTGATGTGAAACCTAGAGCCTACAGGATATTCTGCCCCATGGCATTCGAGACCCATGGTGCTTATTGGCTGAGCAATAGCAGTACCATTAGAAACCCTTACCGTGGTCAAGCAATGCTAGATTGTGGCAGTGTCCATCAAGTTTTGCAGTGAACGGAGATGGTCTAACTGATGATTTATCATTATTTTTGATATGTTATTAATGAGTTTTAATTTTTTAGACTTCTTATTATGAGATCGATTTATTTTATAATCCTGATAGTATCTTTTGCTACTTGTACTCAGGAGAAAAAGAACCTAGCAGGAAGCCCTTCAACTGAATCTGCTGCTGAAGACTTAGGGGTAAAGGATTCCTATAAGGAAACCAATCTAATTGATCAAATTAAGTTGGTGGATCTGGACAACCAGCCATTAGATCTCAAACAATATGCTGGCAAAAAGGTCTTTCTAAATTTTTGGGCAACCTGGTGCAAACCATGTATAGCCGAAATGCCCAGTATTGAAAGGGCTCAGGGGATACTTGAACCAGATGGATTTGTTTTCTTTTTGGCCTCAGATGAAGATATTTCTCGGATTAATCGATTCAAAGCCACCAAAGATTTTGACTTGACCTTCGTTCGATTAGAAACGCCATTTCCAGATTTAGGTATTTTATCGATACCAACCACCTTGATAATCGATGAGCAAGGAAAGATCGCAATACAGCATGTAGGAGTCCAAGAATGGGATAATGCCGATGTACTAAATAAGCTACGAAGTCTTAGTATGTAACCATATGCCGCTTATCCGATTTCAAGCTTAACGTCTGCGGTTAACGGATGGCCAACACAAATTAGTACATATCCTTCATCTCGCTCCTTATCAGAAAGGCCTTCCTCTTCATCCATTTTCACTTTCCCGGATAACAGTTTGGCGCGGCATGCTGTACAAAGACCACTTTGACAAGAATAAGGTAAATCGATGTCCTGATCCAATGCAGTTTCAAGAATGGTGCTGTCAGGTTCCACCGTAATCTGATGTTCCTCGCCATCATAGAGGACGGTTACATCCTGTGTAATGACCCCCTGTTCATCATCCGATTGCACTTCACGATCGATGGTGGGTGCAACAAAACTTTCTTTGAATAACTTATCGGAAGCAATACCTTTTTCCTTAAAATAGGTCTCAATGTTGTGCATCATACCTTCAGGTCCGCACATTAAATACTGGGTTTGATCCAATCCCCAATCAGGGATACGTCGCAAAATCTCTTGTAAGGTTTCGTGGTTCAGTAGTCCTGATGGGCCCTGCCAAGTTAGTGGCGCTTCCTCCAATATATGAATCACGTGAAGTCTACCCTCGTTGTTGATCTGCAGGTGCTCTAGAGTTTGTTTGAAAATAATGGAATCAATGTTCCTATTAGCATAGATAAGGGTAACGATACTGTTTGGCTCATGCTTTAATATCGATTTGATGTGCGACATGAACGGAGTTATCCCACTGCCCCCCGCGAACATAATTAAATGCCTTCTGTTGGAGCTATCGAACTCGGTAGTAAAGTGACCCATGGGTTCCATGACCTTGATCACATCACCGACGCTGAGGTGATCGGCAAGATAATTGGACATTAAGCCATCCTCTACTCTTTTTACAGATACTGCCAGATCCTGGTCAATACCAGGCGCAGAACAAAAACTGTAAGATCTGCGCACTTCTTTCCCACTGATGTCTACAATAAGTGTAAGAAATTGTCC
>JANQPK010000236.1 GCA_028289505.1 Cyclobacteriaceae bacterium | reverse complement strand
AAAAAGGTGACCTGCATGGTCAAAGACAATATTATGAAGCTTACTGATGGCCTTTTCCATCAGGTGTTCGATGAGATCGCTGCAGAATATCCGAACATTCAATCCGAAACACAAATAATCGATATTGGAGCCGCCCGGTTAGCAGCACACCCAGAGTGGTACGACGTGGTAGTCACTTCCAACCTTTACGGAGACATTATTTCAGATATCGTGGCAGAGATTGCTGGGTCGGTAGGACTAGCTGGTTCCGCAAATATCGGTAAAGAGATCGCCATGTTCGAAGCCATTCATGGATCAGCTCCAGACATTGCGGGTCAAAACCTGGCAAACCCGTCAGGCTTACTCAATGCTGCCATCTCTATGCTGGCTCACATCGGTCAGACAGAAACCGCAGACACCATTAAAAATGCCTGGTTGGCAACCATTGAAGACGGAATCCATACCACAGATATTTATAAAGAGGGACTTAGCCAGAAGAAAGTGACTACTTCTGATTTTGCTCAGGCGATTATTGAAAGATTAGGTAAAAAGCCTCAGCAACTCAGTACCAGTCAAATGACTGCTGGTGAAGGTTCTATCGAAATCAAAGAGTATCAAAGACAAACCGCAGAGAAAGTGCTGGTGGGTGTGGATGTGTTCATCGATTGGGCAGGATCTGACCCTGAGATTATCGGAAAGCAGCTTGATGCAGTAGCCGTGGATGGCATGCAGCTGAAAATGATCACCAACAGAGGGGTAAAAGTATATCCAGCTGGGCAGGAATATACCTACTGCACAGACCACTGGAGATGCCGATTTGTCTCATCTGATGCAGATATAAAATTGTCTCCACCAGTATATAAGGAGGTAATATTTGAAAGATTGTTGTACTTACTGAGCGAATTGAATCAGGCCGGATTCGATGTTATCAAAACAGAGAATTTGTACGAGTTCGGTGGAAAAAGAGGTTTCTCCTTAGGTCAGGGAGAATAATCACCGAGCAGTACCCTGGTAAAAGCTGCCAGTGAGTAAAAAAATTGCTTAGTGCAAACGTTCATAGTTTTTGGTTAGTTATAGTTAGTAGAATCCCTAGAGGCCCGTTAACGCGGGCCTTTAGCTTTTTAAGAGGTTATAACCAATCCATCACAAATCACCAATCCACCACCGATCCATCATCGGCATCATAAGCAGTTTTGTATTCTCTGGGTTCACCAACTTCATCCATCAACTTATCTTCATCAATAGTAATACCCAATCCAGGTCCGGTGGGAATGGGCCGATATCCATCTTTAACCGGAGGCAGTGGTTCTGCTAGTAGTTCATGCTCCCTATCACCTCTTTCCTGAACCATGAAGTTGGGTATACAAGCAGCTACCTGTAAGCTGGCAGCCAGAGAACAAGGTCCATTAGGATTATGTGGCGCCAGCGGAGCATAGTAAGCTTCAGCCATACCAGCAATCAGTCGCAACTCAGTAATACCTCCGGCGTAGTTTACATCGGGCTGTAGTATCATAGCGGCATTCTTTTCCAGGATCTCTCTGAACCCCCATTTCGTAAAGATCCGTTCCCCGGTCGCGATAGGAATATGAGTCTTTTTGGCTAATTCTGCCATCACATCCACATTAAGAGGCTGAATAATTTCCTCGTAAAACCAGGGATGCAACGGCTCAAGGGCTTTGATTAATAAACTGGCGGTGGTAGGTTGAACGGCCCCGTGGAAATCAATTCCTATATCTACCCCAGGATACTGCTGCTTAAGGGCGGCAAATCGCTCCACTACTTCGTCAATGAACATCTTACCCTCGGTATATTTAAAAGCTTTTCTGGTGGCCTGTGGTCCGACCTTCATAGCCTTAACCCCGGTCTCCTCATTTGGTGTCCCGTATACAAAAGCCTTGTCACGAGTTGGACCACCTAACAACTTATACACTGGAACGCCGAAGCATTTACCGGTAATGTCCCAAAGCGCTTGGTCAATCCCTGATAGAATAGCGGTTTTTATGGGACCTCCCTTATAGAAAGCACCTCTATGAATGGCCTGCCAGTGTTTCATCACTGGTCTTGGATCTTTTCCAATAAGATAATCACCTACTTCCAGCGCCCCAGCAGCACAGGCTTTAGCATCGTCCTTCAACATTTCTCCCCATCCGGTAATTCCAGCGTCTGTTGAAATCTTAACAAATACCCAAGAATTCTTCAGTACGAAAGTTTCAATTTTGGTTACCTTTATCTTATCTGACGGATCGATAGGTCCCGGTTCCGGATTGACCGAGGGAGAGGCACTCTCCAAACTGTGAATTCCTAGAGAACCTACGGCGATCGAAGCAGATGCATATTTGAAGAACTTTCTTCTGGATTTTGTGGTATTATACATAGATCAATTCAATTTGACATGAGCAACAAGTTAGTACTTTTGTTTTCAATTTGTAGCATTTCGTTAACTGCCCAGCACTACGGTATGCAAATTACACCCGACCATGCACTTGAAGCTACGGAAATCAATACCGAGCTGGCAAGCCAGGAAGCTCAAATGGTCAAGGTAAAAGGTGTGGTTCAGGAAGTTTGCCAGGTAAAAGGTTGCTGGCTCACCATGGATTTAGGTAATGATACCAGCATGAGAGTCAGTTTTAAGGACTACGGGTTTTTTGTGCCTACAGACTGCTCTGGCAAGACCGCAGTACTCCAGGGCCAATTAACCATGGAGACTATAGATGTGGCCACACTGAAGCATCTTGCACAGGATGCCGGTAGATCCGAAGCAGAAATTGCCTCCATATCCGAACCACTGCAGGAATTGGTACTGGTAGCTGATGGCGTCCTACTGCTGGAGTAACAGTAGCAATCTAAAATCTAAGATATAAGATCTTATACCTTAGATCAGACCTGCGTTTGTTTCCATTTACCTTGTTTGAACAGCCATAAGGTAAACAACCCTATTGCAGTTTCGGAAAAGAATACCGCCCAGAAAACTCCGGATTGCCTCCAATCCAGTTCTATAGACAACCAGTAGGCTAAGGGTATCTGAATCAGCCAGAAGAAAACCAAATTAATTTTGGTAGGAGTCCGGGTATCTCCAGAACCATTAAATGCCTGAACTGAAACCATCCACCAGCCATATACGAAGTAGGAATAAGATAATATCCTTAACCACTCTGCCCCGATATCAATAACAGTGGGGTTATCGGTAAATACTCGCATCAGTTGCACACTAAAGAAGAAATAAACCAGCGAAACAGCGATTAGAAATATCATATTGTACAATCCAATTTTCCATACCGATGATTCTGCTCGATCAGGAAATCCTGCACCTAGATTCTGACCCACCAGAGTAGCTGCGGCATTGGACAAGCCCCAAGCGGGCATTAAGGTGAACAACATAATTCGCAAGGCTATGGTAGATCCTGCCACTGCTTCACTTCCAACATCGGCTAGTATGCGCATCAGGAAGATCCAGGAAGTCATTGCCACAATCATTTGACCAATTCCCCCCATAGAAGTTTTAATGATGTTCATTAAAACTTCAGCCTCGATCTTCAGTTGAGAGAGCTTGGCTTGGATATGTTTACCTCCTTTGGACAGGGTCCACAATTGTACCCCAACTCCTATACCTCGACCAATGGTAGTAGCGATAGCTGCACCTTGAATTCCCAAAGCGGGTATTGGTCCCCAGCCCAATATTAGCAGCGGGTCCAGCACGATATTGATGCCATTGGCAATCCAAAGTACCCTCATGGCGATTGCAGCATCTCCAGCTCCTCTGAAGATTGCGTTGATCACGAACAGCAATACGATAATCAAGTTGCCACCTAACATCCACTGCGTGTAACGAAACCCGTGGTCAATAGCCCACTGATCACCTCCCATCAGGGCCAGAAGGTCCTTTGAAAAGAAAATTCCGCCAATTGTGAATGGTACCGAAATAACAGCTGCCAGGATGATGGATTGTATGGCTGAGGTGCCAGCCATTTCTTTATCGCCTTCTCCTACACGACGTGCGATAATGGCGGTAACGGCCATAGCCAGTCCCATAGCGATGGAGTAAAGTAAAAACAGATACGTCTCTGTAAGCCCCACCGTCGCAACCGCGGAAGCACCCAATTTACCCACAAAATAGATGTCTACTATTGCAAAGGTAGACTCCATCACCAATTCAAGGATCATGGGTACCGCCAATAGCAAGATGGCTTTTTTAAGGTCAATCTTGGTATAGTCCGCATCCGTGCCCCTGACGGCATCTTTAAGCTCAGCCCAAATTGAGCGTTTGACCTGAGCCTGCTCCGATATAATCGTTTCGTTTTCCATGGTTGGTAGCTAGGATTTTCCTAGCCTCAGTGAATACCCTTAACGGAAATTATTACTGACTGGTTATACTTATTTTATAGGCAAGAAATATTGATTATTCCACATCATATAGATCGATAAAATGCTGATCTAAATCCTCGGAATCTTGATACTTAACCCGCAGTTCCTGTAGCTGTTGCTTCAGCTCACTAACTACATCCTGATACTCAAGGTTATCGTAAACATTTCTAACCTCTAGTGAATCGTTCTTGCGATCATATAGCTCCCATTCGTCAACATCGTAGTAGAAATGTGCAAGTTTGTAATCCCTGGTGACAATTCCATAGTGTCTTTTCACCATATGGACTGCAGGGTACTCGTAATAATGATAGTAGACAGCCTCTCTGGTCCAGGCGTCTTCATTCCCTTGTAACAAAGGCACCAGGCTCTCTCCTTGCATATTTGAAGGGGCACTTATTTCGGCAGCTTCCAGAAAGGTTTGAGCAAAGTCCAGGTTTTGTACCATTTGATCATTTATGCTACCTGGTGCGGTAACCCCTGGCCATCTAATAATAAGAGGTGTCTTGAAACTTTCATCATAAATAAAACGCTTGTCGAACCAACCATGTTCTCCCAGATAAAATCCTTGATCAGAAGTATAGACCACGATGGTATTTTCCGCCAACCCGGATTCATCCAGATAATCCAGAACCCGTCCCACGTTATCGTCTACAGAGGAAATACAGCCCAGATAATCCTGCATATAGCGTTGGTATTTCCAAATCATCTTTTCCCGGTCGGTCATTTTGGCCCAGTTCTCCTTAAAAAAGTCATTGATTTTGTCCAGGGTAGGCTCATACTGGGCACGCTGAGACTCATTAGCCCGGCCGTAAGGCCCGGTAAAACCTTGTTCCCTCTCCTGGATTTCAGGTTCAACTTTACCCATCGCTTTCAGGGTTTCCGGTCGTACCTTAGAATCATGCCCGTATCGCATATGTGTTAGCAAATTCATTTCAGCGGTTTTAGCTGCTGACCCTCGAGTGTTGTAGTCATCGAATAGGGTCTCTGGCAATGGAAACTCCTTCTCACTGAATTCAGCAAACTTATCCGGTCGTGGCCACCAAGGTCTATGAGGCGCTTTGTGCAGATAAGCTAGCATGAAAGGTTTGTCGGGATCTCTTTTCTCTTTGAGCCAACCCAAGGTCAGGTCAGTTATAATGTCAGTAACATAACCAGTAATGGTGGTATCCCCCTGCTGAGTGATAAACCTTGGGTTGATATAATTTCCTTGCCCTGGCAATATCATAAAATCATCCACGCCTTTTGGATTGTTCCCAAAATGGAGCTTGCCATACATAGCCGTCTGATAACCGGCTTGCTGGAAAAGCTGAGGGAAAGTAATTTGAGTGGTATCAAATGGCATTCGATTATCGATCTTGCCGTTCAGATGGCTGTGTCGGCCGGTGAGAATTACAGCCCGGGAGGGAGCGCAAATTGAATTGGTAACGCAGGCGTTGGTAAACAGCATGCCCTCGGTTGCCAAGCGGTCGATATTGGGGGTTTGAATCAGATGATCGGAGTAAGCGCTTATGGCCTGATAAGCATGATCGTCCGACATAATAAATAATATGTTGGGAGGGGCTGGTACCTCTTCTTTTATTTCAGGTGAAGCACAGGAAATAAACCCAACAAAAATCAATAGGGCAAGGAGCACTTTGTTCATAACCATAATTTGATATCAATCGGCAAGATATAACAAACCTTTAAATGTGCACTATTCTGCAGTGATTCCTTGCACACTGAACATTATAGAATCAAGTTCCGCCTTTAATTCTTCCACACGGTCAGGAAAGTTTACGGCTAGGTTTGTGGTCTCTCCCGGATCTTTAGAAAGATCAAATAAGGCCTGGTTGTTATAGTCAAACACTTGCTGATCAAAGTCAACCTCACAAACAAATTTCCAATTCTCTTTTCTAATACCTACACCATGCCCTGAAGACTGAACTATAACCTGTTTACGCTGGCTTTCGCTTTTGCCAGTCAAAATACCCAGCGCATTATAACCATCCATACCAATATCTTGATCCTGCTGTCCGGTTATGGCTGCCATGGTAGAGATGATATCGTTTAGCGCAATTAATTCATCCGAGCTTCGGTTCTGGGGAAAATGCCCAGGCCAGCGGGCAATCAACGGAGTTCGCACCCCTCCCTCCCACTCCGTCCACTTGGTACCTCGTAATGCTCCATTAGGTCTGTGGGCGCTTTCTTTGGACGCAATATCCAATGAATCCCCAGGATTGTTACCAGCATTTTCCAGGTCCATTTGCGGGCTGGTATATTGGAATTGCGAACCGTTATCGCTAGCGAATAATACTATGGTCTGTTCCTTT
>JANQPK010000318.1 GCA_028289505.1 Cyclobacteriaceae bacterium | reverse complement strand
CTGAGGGTTTCTGATTACCGTCGATCAGGCTTTGTGCTATCAGGATTACCCAAATAAGGAATATCATGATGTGTTCAAGGTTTCAATTTCCCGTTTAAGTCCTGTTAGCACGGGGGTAGCAACTTGCTGGATTTCCTGCACCATGGCATCCATGGATGTCGGCAAGTCTTGAGTTTTGATGGCAGTTTCCAAAGCTCGAAGCTTATCAACCGGTTCCACTGCGTAAACGTGCCCGAAGGAACTAATCATCTTATGTGCTAGTTCCGCTACTTTCTGCTGATCCTGTGCAAACGCATATTGTGCCAACGCTTCCATATTCTGCTCAAGGTTTTCTGAAAAAGCCTCTAACATCGGTTTAAGAGCCTGGTTATCACCATCAGAGAATCGTTTCAGGTCGTCCAACTTATAAGGTTGTTGGTTCGGGGTGATCAACCTTCTTATCTTTTCTAATAATTCTAATTCATTAAAAGGTTTTAATATAGTGTCATTAATACCTGAATTTCTGTATTTTATAATATCACTTTCAATAACATTTGCTGTTAATGCAAGGATGGGAGTGGTACTTTTTTTCAGATGATCCAATGATCTGACAAATTTGGTAAGCGCGATTCCGTCCATTTCTGGCATATTGATATCGGTTAGAATCAAATCGTAAGTATGATCCTGAATATGCCGTACCGCCTCTTCACCATCCTGGCAGTAGGTTGCTTCAACTTCCCATTTGTCCAGGATGGTTTTGATAAGTTGTAGGTTAAAGGGATCATCATCAGCTACCAAGACCTGAAGACCGGATAGTATTATAGTTGGAGGGTGGGTTTGAGCCGAGGTTTGATGTGTACTAGTATCATCATATGGCGTTGGATTTACCGGATAATCTAGTTCAACCTTAAATACCGAACCATGTGGCTCATTTGCACTCACACTGATACTTCCACCCTGCATTTCGACCAACCTTTTACAAATTGCCAGTCCTAAACCCGTTCCCTGATAACGTCGGGTAGCAGTAGGGTCGACTTGCTTAAAGTCTTTGAAAATTTCTGATCTTTTGTGTTGTGGTATACCAATTCCACTATCGGTCACCGATAGCTGTAATTGGACCTTATTATCCATTTGCCGGCAGTTGCAATGGACCTTAACGTAACCATGTTCGGTAAATTTAATTCCATTACTAATCAGGTTAAACATGATTTGTTTAAGCCTGAAGGGATCTCCCAGCAAGTGTAAAGGCTTTTTGGGTTTCTGAATAAGGGTAAGTTGTAGTTGTTTCTCCTGGGCCTTCAGGGTCAAGGTATCGACCACAGCTTGCAGTGTATTGCCTAATTCAAAAGGAATTTTATTGATATTCAACTCACCAGCTTCGATTTTAGAAAAATCCAGGATGTCGTTCACCGTATTCAACAAATGGTTACTTGAAGTCTGAACTGCATTCAAATACTGCCTTTGCTGTGGTTGCAACTCGGTACCGGCCAGTTGTTCAGTAAACCCCACGATGGCATTGAGCGGGGTTCTGATCTCATGACTCATGTTAGCCAGAAACTGTTGTTTTGAATCGGCCAGTTGCTCCGCCTGATTTTTGGCTCCAATCAGTTGTTTGTGGTAAAAATCACTGATTTTCACATCGCGGAATATCCAATAGGTAAACAAAATACCAACCACCAGACACACAAAAATGATGATGGAGATGGTGAGGGTAGACCGACTGGCGATCAGTTTGGCATTATTGACCTGCTCAAAACTGAGCGCCAGCTGCTGTTTTTCCAAGGTACTGATCAAACCTCTTAGTTGGTCAATGATTTGTACACTGCTTTGTATGAGTTGAAGTTCCTTGTCAGCCACTACTTGTTGATATTGGTCTTCTTGAGCCCCAATTTCCAGCAATATTTGTTGGATACTACCCAACAGGGTGTCGGGCTGCACAAAGCTACTATCGGTGGTAACTGTAGTTTTAGTTTGGATTTGTGGTGACTGCTCCAATTCTGCTAATGCCTTGGCGATTTGTTGAGTACGCTTTCGTTGCTGACGTTTGGTGGTCTTTTTTTCTTTGGGCTTCTCCTGTTCCTCAAGCACAGGGTCGATACGAGTTGTGGTAGTAGTGGTAGTAGTGGTAGTCCTCAAATTCGGTATGGAATCCGCATTACTATTGATCTCTTCTAATGCCTTGGAGGAGAAACTAATCTGGTCCATGGTTCTTTTGAGTTCCATGAATCCTCCAATGCTATTGGTTTGTTGCTGAAGCATTTCTGCCACGCTATCAACTTGTTTATTGAAGGACTGGTCAACGGGGGGGATGTGCTTGACCCGCTCTAATTCATGGTCTATGTCGATAACCAGTTGCTGGTAGTCTGTTAGTTGTTTAGGGTCTCTGGTGAGTCCATAAGCCCTTATTTTAGCTTCTGCTTCGGTGATATTGGCCAAAATATCACCAAGGGTCTTCAACTTAGTTTCTTGGGCAGTAGTATGGTCGAGAGACCCCAAAAGTTGGCGATAACTGTTGTAGCTGATCACACCGGTTAGCAATACTGCCAATGCCGCCAGTAGAAACCAGCCAATTACCTTTATTCTGATGGTATTGTGGTGCTTTTTCTGCATGACAGCTGCATAATTTGGAATATACGTTTGCTTAAGGTACTGGTCTTCTGTGGTATAAACGAAAATAGAGCCAATTAAATATAATCAGCTCTATTTTACAGTTAACAAGCAAACCAAACTCCCCTACATTCTTAATTGGTAACCACTACCAGATACTTTGAAGAATTCCAGAATCTATCGGGGTCAATGATCACCAATCTATCGACCGTCTTTTCTTGGTCTCCTTCAATGATGTAGGAATCCGATGGGTGGTTGGTAACCAGTTCTGCTGTTGAGCCACTGATGGGAATGGTGGTGGTGGAGGTAATATCGATTTTGCTGAATTTATCTGAGTTGAAGTCATCTTTCAACATCTCGCTTTTACCGAGTCCCAGAAAACCACCATCTTTGGCCAGCACATTTTCGGCTAAAAGCTGTTTGGAGCTTCCGGTGGTGTAGTAGGCCGTATTGAGTTTTCCAGTTTGGTCTGAAATCACCTGCTCTTGTTGGTTGTTAGCCAGTTTTAAGGTGTCCATCTGACCATTTAGTTCAGTTATGGTAAAATCCAAGGTTTCCAGTTCCTGTTTGAGCGCTGCTATTTGGGAATCCTTTTCCTCGATCTGAGCCTGAAGTTTTGCTTTAGCAGATTCAAGTGTTTTTCTTAGCTTGGAATTTTTACCTGATACCTGGCTGATCTTGGTGTTTAGTTCCTCTATGCTTTGTTTGTTTTCGGTCATCAATTGATTGATCACCTTAATATCCTCAGCCACCCTTTCCCTTACGTCTTCTGAGCCGATGGCGTCTCCATTATTTAGGTCGATATTAAGTTCCCTTTCCCGGATCTCTAAGAGGTTTTGCTCGATTTCAGTAAATGACTCCATAAATTCAGCAATGGATTGATCCTTGATCAGCGTTTGCTCTTGTAACAATCTGTTTTCTTCCTGCAGGGCTGCCAGCTTTTCTTCCAAATCTAATTGCGAACAGGAAAAGGCACCAACAGCTAATGGAATGATTAAGGCTATTCGTTTCATGATATACAGTATTTTTAATTTTATTAGTTGACAATGCTACTTAAGGGAAATACTATGCCAGAAATGGTGAGTTATTATAAAAATACAATATTTCATGGATCATTATCCATGAAGATATTTGTAAAGTGCAATTATAAACATCATTTGTAGATTGCGGGATTTGTAGAAAAATTCCCCATTTTGTGGAATATGGAAACAATGTCCCGGTTTATTTATTTGAAGCATACTACTTTTGTCCGTTTATGAATCATTATTACTGCTGTATCTTTGCACTATCAGTTCTAATAGGAACCGGTTGTTCCACCAGTCAAGAATTCTCCACTGCATACCTGGACCAAAAGTATGCTGATGGTCAGTCTAAATTTATTGACATTGATGGGTCCCGTATTCACTACAAGGATGAAGGAACCGGTGTTCCCTTGGTACTGCTTCACGGTATTGGCAGTTCCCTGCACACCTGGGATGGGTGGACCAATGAACTAAAAGATCAGTTTCGCATTATTAGACTGGATCTACCCGGTTTTGGTTTGACCGGATCTGATTCAAGTAAAACTTACAGTATGGAGCGCTACATATCTGTTCTTCATATGTTTCTAAATGAATTAAATATAAGCAAATATTATCTGGCAGGTAATTCTTTAGGTGGATGGTTAGCTTGGGAATATGTCCTTGATTATCCCAATGAGGTTGAGAAACTAGTACTGATCGATGCAGCGGGTTTTATTACCCCTGACAATCCACCTAAACCATTAAGGATACTGCAAAAGTTTAAAAAACGGGCTGCTAAAGGAGCCCCTAAATTTGTGGTGCGCAAAGGTCTTAAAAAAGCCTATGGTGATAAGCGGTTGATTACCGATGAATTGGTTGATCGCTATTTTGAGCTAAACAATCGCCCTGGTAACCCATTGGCGTTTTATCAGGTTGCCACTGCTCAATACTACCCTCAAACCTCCAGAATGCCAGAAATCACCATGCCTGTACTGATTATGTGGGGGAGTGAGGATAAAAAATGGATTGATGTCAGCCATGCTTATCTGTTTGAGGAGTTATTGCCGAATGACCGATTGATTATCTACGATGGTCTGGGACATTTGCCGATGGAAGAAGATCCTGAAACTACTGCCAAAGATGTACGCGAATTTCTTAATCCTTAGCCTTTAAGGCGTGCTCGTATAATTTCTGATAAAAGGGGTCACATTGCTCCCAAAGTGGCGACAGATGCGCTGGAAATGGCTCCTCCTTTGGTTTGTAGGGTTTGAATCCGGTTGACTGATGAACATTATGATACCAGTGTTCAGCCCATACGCCATCTTCCTCTATCGGGCCCTGTTCCCAACTCATCATCTCCTGGAAAAAGGGGATGTCTAACAGATGGCAGATTTTTACTAGCATAACATCTGGTTTCAACAATAGCTCTCTGGAGTCGATCACCACCGGGTTGTGCCCCCGATCTCGCAAATGGCCAAATAGTTCCCACTGCTGTTCCAACCCAGTATCCGCTAACTGTGGTTTAGGTATCTGCTTTACCAATGAAGGAAGCACTTCCTTTGGGTCGCGAATGAGCAAAACACTATGCATGTCC
>JANQPK010000224.1 GCA_028289505.1 Cyclobacteriaceae bacterium | reverse complement strand
CTCTTAAAAATGGTATGTCCGTTCAGCTTTTACATATTGTTGAGCAACCCGGGTCGCAATATATTACCCCTGTAACAGGGGGCTCTCATGACCAAATGGAAAATGTGTTCGTTCTCAGGTTAATAGAGAAAGTAAAAGCGAAACTTCAAACCACTGCCAATGACATGGCCCAACAGGGAATAGACACCACTTTTAAAGTTAAAATCGGCAATCCATTTAAGCATATTTCCACCCTAATCAAAAGTGAGGATTACAACTTGATTGTCATGGGAACTCAGGGTATCTCAGGGCTAGATGAAGTAATGGTAGGCAGTAATACCGAAAAGGTAATCAGAAATGCCAGTTGCCCCGTGGTTACCTTGAAAAAAGCAGTCGATCTGGATAGTATAGATGATATCGTATTTGCCATTAGTTATTTTGGGGAGAATGGATATTTGGCGGATCAGTTAAAGGAAATCCAGGAGCTTTTTAAGGCCAAGGTGCACCTGGTTACGATTAATACTCCCGGAAATTTTCTGGTAGAACGAAATGTGGCCAATTCACTTAACGAGTTTATTGAGGAACATCAGATTGAGGACTACACCATCAATATCTATAGTGATATAACCGAGGAGGAAGGCATCGTCCATTTTGCAGAAGATCAAAATGCTGATGCCATAGCAATGGCCACACACGGACGCACTGGTATTAGTCACCTGTTGACCGGTAGCCTTAGCGAAGATATTGCCAATCACTCCTTATTGCCAGTTATTACATTTCCACTCAGTGCAAAAAACCAAAGCTAATGAGTGATATCAAATGGATTATAGTCTTGGGAGTAGAGGAATATCAGGATTCCTTAAATGAATTATTCCAAAAGAGCGGTATTGAAGTCTTCAGTGAAGTTCAGGTAAAAGGATTTCGCTTTACCCAAAGTCAGCTTGAGAGCCAGGATCTTCCTCCACACCCTGGAGACCCGGTGTATTCCGTGGCTTGCTTCGCTTTGGTTCAACAGGATCAGGCGCAAGTATTCTTGGACAAAATAAGACAGTTTAACCAGAGCCACCAGCGGGCTCGACCTTTACACGCGTTTCAGGTTAACGTTGAAGCAATGGTTTAGCAGCAGTACAAATGATAAAAGGTGAATTATAAATTCAGCGGTGCAACCATATTTGATTATGTGTGATTCGGTCACATGCTTCCACCGCTTTAATACTGACCGCCTGTTCCGATTGTTTCCTCAACTCATTTTCTAGACCAATTTTTGCCTGAGCAGGACCAATAATGTAGATAGCATCTCTGGAAACTAATTTCTCAATTATGGCTTGGAAAAAGTGCTTTTCTTGATGCTGTCTTCGATGTAGGTATTTTGTTTCTGAAACTGCGTCCTGAGCGTTGTATGGAGTTGATGATCCACTACCACCAACGGGATGTGATTCATCAATTTCTGAATGTAAGGTTAACGTTTGTTCGCCTTTCTCATCTAAAAAAACTATAAAAGCCTCGCGAGAGTCCAGCCAAATACCGGCTGGTTTTTGAATCGTCTTCATGGGTAAGAAATTCTGCTACCATCAACAATGAACACACCTCAATGCTATTATCTTATTCCTCCAAATACGCATTGATTTCTTCAACAACATTTGTAGGCAGCTCAACCGAGCTCGCTGCTACTGTTTCTTGCAGTTGCTTGGCGTTTCTGGCACCAACTATGGCAGAGGTAACTGTTGGCCATCTGAGGGCCCAGGCTATAGATAATTGTGCTAGGGTTATTCCCAGGTCATCAGCTATAGGCCGTAGTTTTTCTATCAGATCCAGGTTTTGGGTGAGCTTTGGTTCGTTGAAATTGGGATCGTTATGTCGATGGTCATTTAAAGCCAGCTTAGCCATTCTTTCCCGGGTTATTTTGCCGGTTAAAAGGCCTTTGTACATGGGACTATAAGCTACTACTCCGATATGGTGCTGCTGGCAGTAGGGGAGAAGGTCCTGCTCAAAATCTGGTTTGATCATACTGTAGGGAGGTTGTAGCGAAGTAGGTTTTTTAATTTGACTGATCCGCTCTAATTGCGAAGCACTGTAGTTCGATACACCGACATAACGAACTTTACCTTCTTGGACCAACTCATTCATCGCCTCCCAACCCTCTTCGATTTGTTCATCAGGCTCGGGCCAGTGTACCTGATAAAGATCAATGGTTTCGATTTGTAAACGTTTTAAGGAGTTTTCAGCTTCCTCCTTTACGCTATCCTTAGTTTGAATTTTTAGAATGTTGCGTTGATCATCCCAACGGCGTGCACATTTAGTGGCAATAATCGGTTTCTGGGCCATACCTTTTAAGGCTTTACCCAAAACCTCTTCTGAATGTCCTAATCCGTAAACAGCGGCAGTATCAATCCAATTTATTCCACTGTCTATCGCCTGATGAATAGCCGCAATTGACTGCTGATCGTCCTGAGGACCCCAGCCAAACTTCCAATCGCCACCACCTTGGGCCCAGGTGCCAAGCCCAATTACTGTTAAATGAAGATCTGAGTCTCCTAACTTTCTGGTTTTCATAAATAATATCTAGATGACATCGCAGACTCGTGCTAACTCAAAACTCATATCTCCTCATTCTTCAAATGGTGATACCCTATGATCTCAATCCCCAGCTCATCAATCATAGCCGCAATTTCCGGGTGCATTAGTACTTTGGTCTCAGCATCTCGATCAGCCCCAACATTTTCATATCCAACGTGATTGATATTTCGGGTCTCTTCATTGTCGTAGGCAGGGTGGGCTACGGTAAGATATTTACCCGGTTTAAGCTCCCGCAATACCTTTTTTAACCGCTCCAGTTTCTCTTGTTCATTATACTCTTTTCCCCCCCAGGATGGCAAGCGCTCAAAGCCATGATCCGAGGGATTTATTTGGAGATTGTACTCCTTGGCTAATTTACCTGCAAGCTCTGCGACTGACTCATCCATATTGGTACAGCCCATGTGTCCAGTGATATGGCTCACTTGGGGAATTCGCTTGATGGCCATTTCGATCTGGGCACGAAATTCGCGTTCTACTTCCTCCAGTTTCCAATCATGTTCTTTTAGAGCGGGCCGAGGATTATTTTCGTTTGGCCATATCATAGGATAGAAATATCCATTTTCGTCTACTAATGAGGGAGCATAGGTCAGCGGTTTCCATTTAAGCATGGTCCACTCACTGGTCAATGCCAGATGTACCCCCACGTCTAAATCCGGATTGTCATTAAGTATCTTAACAGCCTCTTCAAACCAGGGTCCTACCACCAGTACTTCCACTGTACGAATCACCCCTTTTTGATAGGCATCGATGTGGGCAATATTGGCTGAATGGGAGAATCCTATATCGTCTCCCCTGAATATGATTTGGGTTTGTGCCTGAGAGCAAGCGGTTAATATTAATAGACAAATTATCAGGTATATATGTTTCATGGGGCTTTGTTTAGAGCATAGAGTGTGGAGTATAGAGCATAAAGCCCGCTTACCGACGGGCAGGATGGGAGCGTGGGGCCTGCAATTCATAATTCATAACTTATAACTAATAACTCATAATTCATAACTATTTGCAACTGACCTTGTACTATAAGTGGGGACACATGAGGTAAAAAGGGATTTTGGCAGTTTTCCTAGCATGATTAAATTTTATAAATATATTGCAATAAACTATCCTGTACTGTATGGGCATTTTTCCGCCTTAGACGCTAATTATTTCGATTTTATGAGCTGGATTAGATTGATTAAAAACGGTATGAGCTTTTCAGCTATTCTTTGGATCTTTTGCAATTGTTCAGGACCTCAAGAAATAAACTGGGAGGTATACCTGGGTGATTTGCACAGTTCTCAATTTAAGGAGATTGCAGAGATTACCAAAGAGAATGCACCTAGTCTGCAAGTAGCCTGGACCTATAATGGGGGGGATGCTGATCCTGAGAATAGATCCCAGATCCAATGCAATCCTTTGATCATTGATGGCGTGCTGTATGGTACCACTGCCAGCCTTAAGTTAATAGCGCTCAATGCGGCTTCTGGGGAACTGATCTGGTCCTATAATCCCTTTGATCAGGCATTTAACAACTTTGGTATGGGTGTGAATCGTGGGTTAATATATTGGGAAAGCCCTGATGGAAAACAACGTCGCCTATATTTTTCGGCAGGTCCACATATTCATTGCGTTGATGCCACTACCGGACGATTAGTAGCAGATTTTGGAGAACAGGGTAAAGTTAGCCTAAAAACTGGCTTGGACCGGGATGTAGAAGACAGGTTCATATTGTCCAATACTCCTGGAGTAATTTTTGAAGACAAATTGATCATAGGAACTCGAGTCGACGAGACCAGCGGTGCAGCCCCTGGACACATCAGAGCCTTTAATATACATTCCGGCGAACGGGAATGGATTTTTCATACCATACCTCATCCCGGTCAGTTTGGGTATGATACCTGGCCAGAGAATGCCTGGCAGGAAATTGGTGGGGCCAATGCCTGGACCGGAATGGCAGTGGATGAAGAGCGAGGGCATGTGTATGTGCCCACCGGATCAGCTTCGTACGACTTTTATGGGGCGGATAGACATGGTGAGAACTTATTTGCAAACTCTATACTGGCACTAAATGCTGGTACTGGCGAGCGAGTATGGCATTTTCAAACCATACACCACGACCTTTGGGATCGCGATATTCCAACACCACCAAATTTAGCCACTGTCGCCATCGATGGTCAGCTCAGGGATGTGGTGATCCAGATTACCAAGATGGGATTTATTTATGTGCTTGATCGGGACACCGGAGAACCCGTATTTCCGGTTGAGGAGGAGTCTGTACCTCCCTCAGATATGCCTGGAGAAATGGCTTGGGAAACCCAACCTGTACCTTCAGTGATGCCACCTTTCATACGTCAGGAATTCAACCAGGAAACGGTAACGGATATTTCAGGAGAAGCTCAGGAATACGTGCTGGATGTATTGTCGCGGACCCGATATGGACATCGTTATTTGCCCCCTTCAGAGCAAGGTGGTATTGTATTTCCTGGGTTTGACGGAGGTGGTGAATGGGGAGGAGCTGCCTTTAATCCTGAAACCAAGACCTTGTTCGTAAATGCCAATGAAGTCCCTTGGATATTGACCATGGTGGAGGTGAAGAAAGATGCTACTACCAATATCGGCAGAGGTGCCGGACTGTATACTCAGTTCTGTGCTGGCTGTCATGGGGCTAATCTGGAAGGAGGGGACTTCATGGGCGCAGTACCCTCCTTGGTCGGATTAAAAGACCGATACGACCAACAGTCGTTTACAGCTACCATTAAAGGAGGAAAAGGAGCCATGCCAGGGTTTGCCTGGTTGGCCGATTATCAAGTGGAAGACCTGTCAGCTTACCTGTTGGAGTTAGAGGAAAAGTCCTCCAGTTCCGCAGCACAGGATGGACATAACTATGATAATACCAAAGAATATACCACTACCGGATACATCAAATTCAAGGATCAGGAAGGATATCCTGCCATCAAGCCACCCTGGGGTACCCTGTCGGCCATTGATATCGAAAAAGCGGAGATAAAATGGCAGGTACCACTGGGAGAGCATGAGGAGTTATCCAAAAGAGGTTTGCCCATAACCGGAACCGAGAACTACGGAGGACCTGCTATTACTTCCAATGGGTTGATCTTTATCGCTGCCAGCCAGGACGAAAAGTTCAGGGTATTCAACCAAGAAGATGGAAGCATCTTATTTGAGACTGAACTGCCAGCTGCGGGCTACGCCACACCAAGTATTTATACCGTTGAAGGAAAGCAATATGTAGTCATCGCCTGTGGTGGAGGAAAGCTGGGTACAAAATCCGGTGATTCCTATGTAGCATTTGCATTGCCCTAGATTATAAGGGAAACTAATGGAGCATACATTTACCTGGATTGGAATTGCCATTTGCATCACACAATCTGCTATGTTCTCCGGGCTAAACCTGGCATTCTTTAGCTTGACCCGTCTCAGGCTTGAAGTAATAGTTGAGGAGACACAATCCCCCCAAGCTATTAAAGTGCTGAACCTTCGCAAGGATTCCAATTTCTTGTTAACCACCATACTATGGGGAAATGTGGGTATCAACGTGTTGTTAACGCTATTGACGGATTCTGTTTTAGCAGGAATAGCATCATTTGGATTCTCGACTATAGTAATTACGTTTTTTGGTGAGATAATTCCACAGGCCTATTTTTCCAGGAATGCCCTCTTGATGGCTTCCAAATTATCACCAATCTTAAGGTTCTATCAGTTTGTGCTTTATCCGGTGGCCAAGCCTACGGCACTGGTATTGGATTCATGGTTGGGTAAAGAATCTATTAGTTATTTGTCAGAAGAGAACATCAAAATGTTTATTAAGAAACATATCCAAGAAAATGAACTGGATAATGTGGAAGGAACAGGTGCTATCAACTTTCTTTCCTTGGCAAATCATTTCTTTCGGGAGGATGGCAAAAACATCAACCCTGCAAGCATTATCAATCTTCCCCATATCCAGGGAGAAGTGCAGTTTCCCGACACTGCTACGGATTCTGGTAAAGACTTTATAAAACGAATCAATAAAGCTGGAGAAAAATGGATTATCATAACTGATGATCAAAACAACCCCACACTAGTGTTGAATGCAAATAGCTTCTTGAGGTCAACCATACTTGGAGGCAATAAACGGCAACGAACAGAGGACTGTTGTCATACTCCTTTGGTTATCAGGAACCCTACAGCAAATCTTGGAGATATCATTAAGGTGATGAAGCGGGATCTAGGGCCAGGAGATGACTTGCCTATCGACCTGGATGTGGTGTTGCTTTGGACCCAAAAAGAGAAAAAAATCATGTCCGGAGCAGACCTCCTGGGTAGGCTGCTAATGGGAATTTGAATGTTCAATCTATGATCTCCAATCTCAAATCTCCAGGTATTGAACATTGAACATTCAAAATTGGACATTAAACATTCTACCCAGTATTCCGGTTGGCACCAGCAATGGCATTAATGGTCAGTAAGAGATCCATCTGTATCTCCTCTGATTGATTTTTTGATTTCTCATTGCGCCAATTATTTAGCAACTCGACTTGCTTTTCATGCAAAATGTCCATTAAGCTTGCCCTAAGTTGAGTTGAATAGAAATGGTTTTTACGTCTTTCCTTGAAGCTTTTATCCAGCAGATCTCCCACATATTCTCGAGCCAGGCTTAATTCCTCCAGGAATCTGGAAAGGTAATTCTCTTTTAGTTCTTTTTCCTGAACCAGATTGGCGTATTGCCTCATGATGGTTTCATCCGTAGCAGCCAGACTGGTGTCGACGTTGGTAAAAACGTACCTCAAAAAATCATCGCTTTTAAGTGATTTTTTGAGGGTCTTGTAGTACTTCGGCTGCTCAATTTTCATTTTCTTCAAAGCAGATCCCAATCCAAACCAACTAGTCATATGGTACCGCGATTGGCTCCATGAGAATACCCAAGGAATAGCCCGGAGATCCTCCAAAGTGCTGGCCCCTGTACGTTTTGCCGGCCGAGAACCAATCTTGCTATTTTCGATGGCATCAATAGGGGTGGCTCCCCTGAAGTAGGGGACAAATCCTTCGGATTTGATTAGGGCTTCGTAGCTTGCTTTGCTTTCTTTGGCCAGCCATTCAATAACATCTGCGTTTTTATGGAACTTGTGTCTTTCTTTTCGGTCCAATAAGGTTTTTGAGAGTGTATTGGCCGCCAGAAGTTCCAGATTGTAGGCAGCGTTGACTTTATTGGCATATTTTTGTGCAATGGTTTCACCTTGCTCAGTCAACCGGATGTTGCCATTCGGCGATCCGTCAGGCAATGCTTTAATAAAATAATGAGTAGGCCCCGCACCTCGGCTTATAGAACCTCCTTTGCCATGGAAAAACCGTATGTCTATGCCGAAACGTTCTCCCAGTTCCACTAGTCGGTACTGTGCTTTATATAAGTGCCACTGGCTGGCAATGATACCACCATCCTTGTTGCTGTCGCTGTAACCTACCATGATTTGTTGCAGGGGCCGTTTCCATCCGTGACTTTCCTGCTGGTATTTCAAGGAACGGATTACAATTGGAGTGGAAAAGTACTCTTCCATAATCAACGGGCCGTTTTCTAAATCATCTATGGTTTCCAGTAATGGAACTACATGTACCTTAGATACCAGGCCATCTTCACCCATGAATGTCAATCCCGCTTCTCTGGCCAGAAGGTAAACCACCATGAGGTCAGAGAACGATCGGGTCATACTCACAATAAAGGATCCAATACAATTAAAACCATACTTAGAGCTGTGTTTTTCAACTGCCCGATAACACTCCATAACCGTTTTGGCTTGATCATCAAGTGCAGAGAGTGGATGTACAAACGGTCGCGCTAGTTCAAGCTCTTCTAACAGGAATTTATTCCTCTTCTCTTCAGGCCAGGTATCAAATTTAGTATCCTTCAAATGAGCGGCCTCTAGCAATTGAGTCACCGCTTTTTCATGAAATGCACTGTTTTGTCTAATGTCCAGGGCCGCCAAATGGAAACCAAATACTTCGACAATTCGAATGGCTTCCTTAACGTCGTCATAGGCCACAGTTTTGGCTCCATAATCCAATAACTCCTGCTGTAATAGTTTTAGATCATCAATTAAATGAGAAGAGTGTCGGTAATGGCCGGGTTGCTCGGCCAATCTGGTGGCATGTCCGCGCTCAGTATCTACAGGAAGCTTGGATACCATTAAATGAAGAAGCTGTCTAAAAGCCTCTCCCTTGTTACGTTGGAGCTCCTCTGCACCCTTTTCGCCTAATTCTTGGCACATAGCGGTGAGCCGTTTTTGATATTTCCTGGAACAATCCTTGATATCGTGGCTAAAGCTAAGCCGGCGTACTAATACCATCAACTTCCGGCGAATTACTACGAAGGCGTTAAGTCGAAGTGCCAGCAAGGTCTCCTGAGTTACCTTTGCAGTAACCAGGGGGTGTCCATCTCGGTCGCCGCCTACCCAATTTCCGAAAGTGATCTTTGGATAAGAATGCTGCTTTTTTACAGCCTCCCCTTTGCCCTCAAGGGCCTCTATCGCTTGCTCCAGGCGCCTGTCCACAATGGGGATCACCTCTGGAAACACGTTTACCAGATAATGCAGGATGTTACGGAATTCAGAAGTGATATCCGGTTTTTCAAGGTAGATCTCACCGGTTTTCCACAGTCGGTATAAAGAGAGTTTGATGTTATTTCGAATATTCTGCTGTTCCTGTTTGGAATACATGGAGTTTTCCAACAGCACCAGTAACAAATAAAGCTCTCGGTGGTGCTCAAGTACAGTAGTGCGTTTAGCTTCTGTAGGATGGGCCGTCAAGACTGGTTCCACAGATATGTGTTGCATCTCTGTGGTAATTTTCCGTAAAGAGACGCCCTTATCCCTTAGGTCCTTAACGGTACGAGCCCACAAGCCTTTCACTCCGGCTAAATCGGTGTCCTCTACGGAACGTCGATTTTGTACCGCATGGTTAATCTCTACCATATTAATTAGCTGAAAGACCAATGAGTAAAGCTGCACCTGTTTGGAGAAATCCGGTTGATTTCGAGAGTTATTACCATTAATCCAGGGAATAGCCCGAGCCATCTCAGGTTCACCATTATCTCGAAAAGACTCTGCCAAAGCTTCCAGTAAGAATCTCAGATCGCGGTATGGCTTACCTATTTCGCGTTCCATTATCTCCAGGGTGACGGCGCTAATATCTTGACCCATATGCTAATTATTGGTTTTTTGATTGATGAAGAGGCTGAAATTAACCTATATTCTTTTTACTATAAAGCCTTTGAGAAACATTTATTTCGGACCGTATTTGCTCATTCTTCCTCAGTTGCCTGTCCTATCTGGTGCTTGCCATTTAGGCTAATGCTCTTTATCTGAGAAACCATATACAGGAAAAAGGGCAATACAATCACCACGCTGATGAACGCTTCCCAGGTTTTAAAATCGTTCACATTTGTGGGTTCCACTGCTCCAGGTAATTGGTCCCAACTAGAAAAGAAATTGATAAGGCCATGCACAAAACCAATAGGATAAATGCTTCCAGATCTTAACAGGATGACCCCAAAACCTATCCCGAACATGGTGGCATAAACTACCTGGGCCAGCACTGTGATTATATGAGCATCAGCTTGAAATAAATTCAGGAAGTGGAGGATTCCGAATAAGGCCGATGAGATTAGTATTGGTACAGCTATAGATTGTCCACTACTTTTACCTTCGATCAAATTTGTTAATACGAAACCTCGAAAAATGATTTCTTCAGAAAAGCCTACGGATAGGGTTGATACTAACAATACCAGAATATGCATGGGATCAATTTGATGGAATTGATAATTCAACAGCCAATATTCCGCAGGACCTGCTAGGATAAAGTAAAATGGGATGATGATTAAATACAGATTTTCGGGCCGGAATTTGGTTAATCCAGACATTCTGCGGTAACCAAAGCGCCTGATCATCACTACTCCGAAGATCACAATGAATAGGTTCTTCAGGGTATCTCCCAGGTGCTCTGAAACAAACCTACCAAAACCCAATAGCGACAATAATGGCTCAAATGGTAGGAGCAATAGCACCAAGAACCCGAAGGTAACCAAGATACTGGTGGGTAGATTGGAGTTAAGGGATTTCAATTAATAGTAACTGAAATGGACTTATCCATGGCTCCGGGAGCGTTTATACCTGAAAATACCCGTTCTATTTCAGTTTCAGGATTGCTTACCTTAATAGTATAGGTTCCTTTCTCAAAAACCTTGGGCTGGTAGCTTTTACTATTAACCCTTATGGCGTACACTAGTTCATTATTATTCTCATTGATGATCTCGATTACTGGTAGATCTATTTCTTCAAATACCAGTGTGGGCAGGAAATCATAGGCTTCCCTATGGTAGTTATCAAATTGGCTAATGGTCTTAGGCCATCCTGCATACTGCTGATCATCATGGTCTGGATTGGCATAACGAGGCCAACATTCCATAGTGATGGTCTTTTCTGGCTTGTTCAATCTCACGATTCCATAGCCGGGCATCTTATCGTGCAGAATTAGTGGTTGCTTGTTGGTGGATTTATTGGTGAAAGCGGTAGGATTGGTCACGGCATATACGGTTACGTGATTGCCAAACCCATCAAGATGTTGTCCCATGTTTTGCTCCCCTCCCTCGGGCCTGTTTTTTCCTTCAACCTCTGGCCACCATGCACGAGGGTAGAAGTTTGCTACTGAGGGGACACAGAAGGAGAAGATCCCGTCATCCCAGGTATCTACACCATGATGCACAATAGAAGCAAGGTGCTGATCACCAGCCAGATGAAATACATAACCCTTGCGCAAGGCATCGATAGCCTTATTTCTTCCGGTCTGTGGCCAGCCATCGGAATCGAGATCCGCTATTAGACGAAACAGGTCACCACCATGGTGGGTAGACATGTTGGCAAATACTGTCTGAGACAACGCCATCTTCATTTCATGCCCTTTCCAATCGGTGACCCAATGGTCAAGAAACTCCAGTTGTCTATCTCCCAATAGTTTTTTACCTGGTAGATCGATCTTCTTTTTATCAAAAAGTGGGTCAATTACATGGTCAGGTCTGCCACGTGAGATAAAAGGATTATCCGCACATCCTGATTTGAATTTACGATCTTCCAGAACTGCAAATCCTATCCCTCCATAGTCAATTGAGGTGTAGTAAACACCAATTCCCTGATCCACAGGGGTGGGGTCATAAGGCTCGGGTAAGTTTCCCACTTGAGTACGTTCAACCATCTTTACAAACCATGCAGGATGAACATATCCGCCTTTATCATCTTTATCAGTAGCACGGCCACCCTGACCCCAGAGGTTGCCCTGATAAACATCGTGATCGTCCGGAATGGAGACAGTAGGTATACCTCGGGTTAATTCTCGATAAGCAAGACAGTACAAATACCATTTGTATAGGTAATCCAGTTCATAATTTTCGGTATCGGGAAAAGTGGGACTGCGGCCCTCATACACCTGGTCACCACTGAAGAATAAAAGATCGGGCTGATGCAGCTTTACGTTATCTACCAATTCAGTGTGAGGG
Source organism: Cyclobacteriaceae bacterium (assembly GCA_028289505.1). Taxonomy (GTDB): domain Bacteria; phylum Bacteroidota; class Bacteroidia; order Cytophagales; family Cyclobacteriaceae; genus SZUA-3. The sequence continues at coordinate 2,470 of JANQPK010000224.1, read as the reverse complement.
TACCAAATACCACTATCATCAAAATTAAAGGTTCCTTCTACTCCTGAAAGGCCCGGATGAGCCACGTTGTGATTGCCAGTAAATCCGGCCACCACAATTTCATTCTTTTCAACAGGATTATGTCTGATAATGCCCTCCCAATGGGAATTTACCTGGCCTTCATAATCAGGGTAATCATAGGCTACACGATAGGGGATATCCCGATCCGATTCCCATTCAGCAACCCGGAAATGAGCTGTATATCCCGGCACTACCATGTCGGATTCAGCAATTGTTTCCCATTGGTCGGATTTTCTGATTTCGAGCCTTACTGATTGCGGATCATTTTTACCCATTGGAACCATCTGCGCGGTCATATTCAGGGTGTTGTCACTCAGTGTATATTGGCTGCTGATAATAGGACCCGCACTATGATCAAATTCAATCAATTTAGTTCCATGGGTTCGAAAACTATTAAACCAAAAGGTGCCCGGCTTATCTCCAGTACCGGGATGAGAAACCAAGGCGATGTTACCTCGTACTCGATGGTTTGAAATACCAGGATACACCAGTTGTTCCCTATTAACTTCTAAAATCAGTCTATAACCGCCCTCTGGATCTCCGGATAATCTTGCTTTAAGGTGGTATTGATCACTTGGTGAGAGACTCAGTGAATCTAAGGTGCGACCGGTTTCCATATCTTTCAAGAACAGTTGACCCGTAGCAGATACTCCAGCAAAGTACCCTCCGCCAGGTCCGGTTTTTTGTTGTATCAGTGAAGCACCCCAAACATCAATATCAGGTCCTGCACCGATTAGCAGCCCTGCTGCAGCGTCCTGGTTTTGTACCGATTGCAAGGCACCCATTTGCACTGATGCTGAGAAGTCGCCATCGGTGCTATCCAGCCGGAATCTGATTAAATGCGCGGTTCGCATTTGCAGTTGGTGGTCAGCTGCAACACATTCCAGCCTGCCATTTTGTACTTTCCAATCCTGTAAACGGTTGGCCCAAAACTCAGGCCCTATCCAGACCCTTTCTTCACTTGGTCCCCAGTGCTTTTCAAAAAGATGAGGTTTCTGTTGGCATGAAACAATCAGCATTGCCACCCAGGTAATAACAATTATTTTTTTCATGCTCTAGTTGGTAAAGATTGACATGGCGCTAAATCTACAAAAATATACTTGTTAGCCCATTATCAGCACACATTCAGGAGGGACCTTCAGGTAAATGACATCATTTACCTGATACTGACTACGTTCCGTTTCTAACGAAAAGGTGGCGTTGCCATGGTTTGATTGTATGGTCAATAGATCATGAGGTCCTTTGAATGCCTTATGACGAATTCGGCCGCAAAGGGTAAAGTCATCAGCATCCGAAACTGAAATATTCTCTGGTCTGATCAGGAGTTTAAATCTGCTTGGTAGGTCAACTAGGTTCAAGGTACCAAAAGCTGTGGAAGCCCTCCCTTCTTTATTGACACCATCCAAAACCACACTGGCCCCAAATAAGTCCGCCACATAGAGAGAATGAGGTCTTTGATAGATGGTTGAAGGAGATCCAGATTGCACAATTTGCCCCTCTTTCATTACCGCCAATTGATCGGCGATCAGAAATGAGTCATCAGCTTGATGACTTACCAAAACGGTAGTAATGCGCAGTTCTCGCAACAAGCCAAATACTTCATCTCTCAACTTAGTCTTTAATATCGGATCTAAGCTACTAAAAGGCTCATCAAGCAGCAGTAGTTCAGGGTCGGTAGCCAGTGTTCTGGCCAGGGCGATACGTTGCTGCTGACCGCCGGAAAGTTGGTGAGGATAGCGATCCTGGTAGCCGGTCATGCCGGTCATGGTCAGAATGTTATTCAATTTAGCAGTGGTACGCTGAGCGCGTTTTAGCCCGAAAAAGACATTCTCTTTTACAGTAAGGTGAGGAAATAAGGACAGGTTTTGGAATACAAATCCAAATCGACGCTTTTCGGGGCTTACCCTGGTGATATCAATTCCATTAAAGTGCACACCGCCCTGATCTGCGTGTTCCAGACCCGCAATGATCCGCAGCAAGGTGCTCTTGCCGCATCCACTCTCACCAGCCAGCGATAGGATTTCACCGTGCTTTAATGAGAAGGATACCTCTTTTAGTACCTCAAGCTTGTGGTAGCTTTTTTTAATTTTTTCGACTTGAAGCACTATCTGGGTAATAGTTTGTTTAAAAAATATACCGGTACTGCGCTCACAAAGATAATAAGAAGGCTGGAGGGTGCGGACCTGGGGGCCATTTCATCTTTTGCGTATTGAAAGGCATTGGTAGCTAAGGTCTCAAAGTTGAAGGGACGTAGAATTAAGGTTAAAGGCAGTTCTTTGGCCACATCCACAAAAACCATGATAAAAGCCCCGATCAATACCGGCCTTAGCAAGGGCAGATGCACGCGGAAAAGTCTGGAAAGGGTGGAACTGCCCAATGAAGTTGCTGCCATATCTAACTGCTCAGGTAT
>JANQPK010000219.1 GCA_028289505.1 Cyclobacteriaceae bacterium | reverse complement strand
TACGGTAAAAGCCTGGCTAATGTCGGTTTCTCCACCGGCATTGGTGATATCACCGTCGCTAACTCCAGCAGCATCTTTATCTGGCTCATGTCGCAATTCCACGGTAAGGCTTCCGTTACTGGCAGCACCAGCAGTTGCGGTAAAAGCTAATCCAATAGGGTTACCATCATCGTCTGAATCACTGTAGTCTACTGCTAGATCCAAGGTGCCAGTAACTAAAAAGAAGAACTGATGTTCGTCATCCTCGTCTTCTATTTCTTCGGTTATATCCTCTGCTGGTGACTCCGTTTCGTTTAGCAATTCAATGGATCCATCATACGCTTCTCCAGCTACTAATGGACCGGAAACTGTAACTACTGGAGCGTTGGGTCCATCGCCATCCAGATCTCTGGTTTGCAAAGTTACGTTGGTGCCGCCGCTTTGGGGTGCCAGGGTTACGGTCATGGTAGTGATTACTTCTTCCTCGTTAACAGGTGGTGGCGGCATATCGTCGTCGTCATCGCAAGACGCAGCAAAAATCATTAGAGATAATAGGACAAGCGCCTGAAGTTTATTTAAGAGTTTCATTGTGTATGTTTTATTGAGATTAATTAAGCACAAATCCCATGCTCACATTGGAGCAACAGGAATTGAATTTATAAAATAATAATAGTCGTTTTGGTACAGGTTAAATACCTGGCGGAGCTCTGGATAGACTTAGTTTAGTAATTTCACTGAAAGGCTCTGACGGTAGTGCATGTTTAACTGCCAGATTAGGGACCAAGCACACCACTGAAAAATCATTAACCACATGATGAATGGTCAGCTGAAAATCACAGATTTCACAATGATGTGTATCATGGACTTGATCAAAGTTGAGATCTGTATTAAAATCTTCAGCCGACTCCAGTGGATGGTGATACTGGTGTATACCGGTGTAGATCTGAACATATAAAAATATGAACAGGCATGAGCTGGCTAGGTTTGTCCTTTGAAGATTCCGAATCATCAGACCTACGGTCAATTGGCAAAAGTAATCAACGGATTATTCTTTTAGAAGATCTTGTGATATAATATGATGGTTAGTCCTTAACTTTATCGCCTTTATAACTTCTATTTGTTCTCCTGTTGATAAATTCTGAAATAAAAAATATCATCTTTGATCTGGGTGGAGTAATCCTGGACCTCAACCTGAATGCGGCATACCAAGCCTTTAGTGAGTTATCAGGGCTCCCAGAGGAAGAGGTGATCCAACGTACTCAGGGGTTGCTTTTATTTGAAGATTACGAGACCGGTGCCATCAGTTCCGGGACCTTCAGGCAGAATCTGAATCAACTATTGGAGATGCAGGCATCTGATGTTGAAATTGACCAGGCCTGGTGTGCCATGCTGGGTGAGATTCCAGCTTACCGATTGGAGCTGGTGGCCCGGCTTCGGAAGTCTTATCGCACCTTTATCTTAAGCAATACCAATGAAATACATGTAAACCAATTCGATGGCATTCTGCAACAAGCAGGTGGAAACTCTCAATTGGGAGACCATTTCGAGAAGGTATACTATTCACATGAGATGGGATTGCGTAAACCCAACATTGAAATCTACCAGACAGTGTTGTTGGAACAATCCATTGCTGCCTCCGAAACCTTATTTATTGATGATACTTTAGCCAACCTTAAGGGTGCCGAAGAGCTGGATATTAGAACCTTTTTACTAGAGCAGCCCCAGCAGTTAATCCGCCTTTTCGATGGAGCCAGTTAATCCCTGGAAATCATACGGGATCCATATTTTGCTCTTTTTGGTTTCTTTAGTTACCACAACCTTAGCTGGCGCAGAGTGGACCTATAGCAAATACATTATCATGAAAGGCTATACCTGGCAGGATTTTACTGCAGGTTTCGCTTTTTCAATTCCTTTCCTCACGTTTTTGACCACCCATGAGTTTGGTCATTATTTTATGGCCAGGTATTACCGGGTCAAGACCTCCCTTCCTTATTACTTGCCGTTTTGGATGGGATTTATTCCAGCGCCATCGATTGGGTCTTTCGGGGCGGTTATTAGGATCAAAGAAAGAATTGAGTCACGAAAACTGTACTTTGACATTGGTATTGCCGGCCCCATTGCCGGCTTCGTCGCCGGTCTATTGATCCTTTTCTATGGATTTACAAACCTTCCCCCAGCTGATTTTATTTTTGAGATCCATCCCGAGTACCTTCAATATGGTATGGATTATGAAGCCCATGCCTACGGGATGGAGCGCGATGAAGAAGGACTGGCAGTGGTGTTGGGTGGCAGTTTGTTATTTGATTTCTTTAAAGAGTATGTGGCTGACCCCTCCAGGTTGCCCAGTGATTATGAAATCATGCACTACCCATGGTTACTGGCTGGTTTCCTGGCATTGTTGTTTACCGCTTTGAACCTACTTCCCGTTGGCCAGTTAGATGGAGGGCATATCATTTATGGCCTATTGGGACCAAAGTGGCATGGTATTCTATCTCCGGCGTTCCTGATGATTTTGGTATTTTACTCAGGCTTGGGTTTGATCACTCCGGAGTACCTGAACGGGGTAGTTCAATTCAAACCAGACATGTGGTGGCAGGCACCTCTTTATTTTTGGTTTTTAACCATTGTGCTTAGTCGGGTATTTCCTGCACCCCAATCACGGCTGATGTGGGCACTTGCAATATTTGCTGGTCAGATTGTTCTATTGATGTTGTTTAAGGGAATTGAGGGATACTCCGGATGGCTTGTATATGCGTTTCTACTGGGTAGAATTTTAGGGGTACATCATCCAAAGCCCATTGATAACCAGCCGCTTGATAGTAAAAGAAAACTCCTGGGTTGGTTGGCTATCGTTATCTTTATTCTTTGCTTCTCTCCAGCGCCATTAGAAGTTGTAGTTCTTGGCAATTAAAAATTACCAAATAACAGTTTAACATTCACTATTCATTGTTACCTGTTCATTATTCATCGTCAATTGTTAATTGATACTCTTCAATACCTCCCAATAGGTTGCGTACCTGGTCAAAGCCCTGTTGTTGCAAAAACTGCTTGATTTTACCACTCCTGTTACCGGTCCGACAATAGACGATCACCTCCTGATCTTTCATGGACTCCAGTTCATCTAAGCGCATCGGAATGGCTCCCATAGGAATGTTTAATCCTCCAATATTATTCTGTTGGTGCTCCCAATCTTCTCTTACATCGATTATGGTAAGCTTTTCAGCCTCTACCTTTCTTTTTTTTAGTTCTTCAACGGTAATGTCTTCCATAGTCTACTCTAGAATAAGTTTCTCAATATAAATCTTTTTTGGGGTTTGTAATTTGATCACATAAATCCCCCTGTTGATGGCCGAAAATTCAATAACTTTTCTGGATTTATCAAATCTGGATGGCAGCAATCGACCAGCCAGGTCGAATACCTGAATCTGGGTGAGTAGCTCAATCTTACCCTCCAGAAACACCAAGGGGGTTTTGGTGGGATTTGGGTACAGCTTTATGGAATTCTCTGGTTTCTCATTTATGTCTGTGATCAGGTCGTCAGTGCTGGCGAAACTAGGCCTCAGCATTAAGCTGCCTTGAACCCGAGTGTTAGCTTCCCAGGTACCTGAGGTATTAAAAAAGATGCGGTCACCAGTATCCTGATGCTTGTCCAAGCCAATAAATATGGGAACTATCCCAGTTTGTTGTATACCGATGAACAAACTGTCCCCTACCAGCAACGCCTTTGACAAGGGATAAGTAGTGAATTTATCCAGAGAGTCGGAAGCACTTACAAATATGGTTTGGGTATGAGTAACCACTTCCTCATCTCCCAATCTGCTCCAGATCTTTAATCGAACACTTTGGTCAGCTTGATTGCTTTCTGTATTGGGAAAATATATTTGGATATCAGTTAGTGTATCGCGCACTGGTACTGTATACAAATAAGCCAATTGTCCACTCATGGCATTGACACCGGCTGCAGTCTCGGCACTACCATCATCGTAGGCATAATGCTTGTTTAGTATTATACTGGAGGTTGCAGTATCATTGACGGTGAGATCGATATCATCGAAGAACACACTGTCACCACTGATAGGATCGATAAAATCGAATAATAGTGAATCTTTGGTTCGAATGAAGAATTTAGTGGTAATGGCCAGCGCAGTATCAATTTTTGAATTATTTAATGCGCTGGTATCTACCGCATTTGCCTGAATCTCAGAAAATATCTGACCGTTGAACAACAAACCATCTTCATCGGTATTGTTCATTTCATCAATTAGATTACCAGTTTCAGTCTCCAGTATTTGAGCTGCAAAGCGTATAGAGGATGGAAACCCGGGGGGTTCTAAACTGAAGCCCACAATGGAGGTACTGTCTTGAAAGATGGAAGCCCGCCCACAATAATGCTCGAAAGGAATTGCGGTGTAATCCTGAAATATGGAAGTTGGGTAGGTGCTAAGCGTGCGATCCCTTACAAAAAAGTCATTCTGATCCCTTCGGGTACGCAATAAAATGTAATCGAGGTGCCAATTATCATAACCACCCGTGAGCTTGCCAAAGGACTGAAACCTGAATTGAAAACCGGGATGTTGAAAGTTACCTGGAGGCACCTGAATCAGTTCCAATTTGAACGAGGATATATGCAAGGTATCGCCACCAATAGTACTCCAAACAGTGCTCCAGTTGCCATTGGAATCTTTGAATTGGAGCCTTAGTGAGTCTACGGCTTCAGGAATTTCACTATTCCCTCTTTTTTGCCAGTAGAAGCTTAGATAAAGCGTATTTCTCAAAACCAAGGGTATACCGCTAAGGTCAATGGGTTGGGAAACCAGGCTATCTGCAGGTCCATTGATATCCATCTCGCTGTAAGGAATACCTTGTTTGTCGGTACCATCAAAGGTGGCTACATTGATCGAAGGAGGGTTTAATCCCCGGCCTTTATTGATATTTACGTTTTCTCCCACCAGCCATTTAGTACTATCGGGAACTAGTAAACTTTTAGAAAAATCGTCCCAGAATGGCAGGTCCAGGGTGTCTATGGCTTGTGTCTGCTGAGTGCGAGAATTTGCACTATGATTAGACCTGTTAAGAATTGGTACTTCAATCACCTGTCCCCATAGAGTCGCGCCCACGCACCACAGAGTGGCCGTCAGCATTATCCTTCTCAATTCTTTGCACATATTAATTGCTCAATCCGCCGGAAGACAAATTGTAGTCAACCTGTTGGGTTTCCTCATTAAAGCCAATAACCCATAGATCGATGTCTTGCCCGATTCGTATTGAAGTGCCTGAGGCAGGAATCTGCCTCACAACGGCGCCTACTTCCAAAGTGTCAACGGGATCAGCATTTAGTATCGTCCCTAATCGTAAACCCGAACCTATTACTGTAAACTCAGCGTCTTCAAAGTCCATCCCCAGTAATTCCGGTACTTCCAGCATCTGATTTCCCAGGCCATCTCCAACCACCAAATCCACTGTCGATCCCTGGTAAATAGAGTCACCTGGCTCGATCACATCACCATTAAAAAGTTGTTCTAAAACCGCATTCTGCGCCAGGTCGGGTTTGTATTGAATATTGCCCAATTCCAGTCCGTAACTTTCGAGTACCATTTGTGCACTTTTCACAGAGCCATCGATAAGGTCTGGCATCAATACTTTCCGCGGAGTGGTCTTATTTAAGTTCACGAAAAGTTTCCGATTGGACTTTACTTTTGATCCGGCGGTTGGGTACTGTTTCAATACCGCAAGTGCCGGCAACTCGGCACTGTATCCCGAGTCCGACTCTACTTCAAACCGTAGATCTCTCTGAGTGAGATACTGATCCAATTCTTCATAAACCATTCCTTTGAGGTCTGGTACGGTAATGGTTTCTCCGTGATTGGTGTAGGACGGAAGAAAGTAGTAAAAAAATACCATCAGTAACGCTAATCCAATCACCAGCATGATACCAAGGTGTATTCCAATCTTTTTCATCAAAAAACCTTGTGTTTTGGTAAAATTACAGCATTTGTAGCACTCAGCAAACCCAGTCTTAAGCCCAACGGGCAGGGTGAGATTTTATTGTCAATTATTGGCAGTTCCCAAATAGTTTCGGTTGAGCTTTTTCTTGGCTTCATTACGCTCGAGCGCTAAAGTTATTATTCTGGTTATCAGACTACTATAGTCTATCTGGTGCTGGGCCCATAAGGAAGGGAACATGCTGGAATTAGTGAAGCCTGGAATGGTATTGATCTCATTGATGTAGATGGCATTTTCTGCTGTGAGAAAAAGGTCTACCCTGGCAAAGTCTTCACAGCGAAGCGCTCGATATGATTTTAAACAGAGGTCTTTTATGCGCTCCGTAATTTCCGTTTCCAATATTGCCGGCACCTTGATTTCAACCGCATCTGGATCCTGGTACTTTGCGTCGTAACTATAGAAATCGTACTTGGGACTGATGATAATTTCCCCAGGGTCGGATGACTTTGCCTCCTGGTTACCCAGTATAGCGCACTCCAACTCTCGACCGCTTACAAATTCTTCTGCTAAGAATCCCAGGTCGTATTGCAAGGTATCTGCTTGGGCTGTAGTGAACTGCTGCGCCTCATTAATTTTGGTGACACCTACAGATGATCCCAGGGAAATGGGTTTGATCATAAATGGAAGCCCTACCTCGCTCACAATCTGCTCAAAAGAAATTTGGTCCTGATTATCTTGAGATACTGCTACAAATCGGCAGGTGGGTATTCCTTCTTTTTGAAGTAATAGTTTACTCAGGTGTTTATCCATGGCTACGGATGAACCCAAAACCCCAGAACCAGCGCAGGCAATATCAGTGGCTTGCAATAAACCTTGGATGCTGCCGTCTTCCCCATCGGTTCCATGAAGTACTGGAAATACTACATCCAATTTTCCGCTGCCAGGACCGGCGGTAGAGGTGAATGTGTGGTCGGAGTGCCCTAAACTTAGACTGATGGAACGACCGGAGCTAATGGGCTGATCCATACTGTCCAGCAAATGCCATTTTCCATCTTTGGTAATACCTATCAGCACCGGTTCGTACTTAGATCGGTCTATCTGTTCGTATACGTTCCGAGCTGATCTTAGGGAGATTTCGTGCTCCACGGATTTACCTCCATACAGCAATCCAACACGAATTTTGTTAGTCATAATTGGATGAAATTACCAATCGCAAATAAAAGCAAAATAATCGCAAATTTCTTATCAGAGGACTATAATCCTGTTGGTTGCAGTAAAGGATGAACTCGTAACTTGGAGGAAATAGATACCGCTGGATTGTAAGAACTCCAGTTCAAAGGTCTGATTCAGCACATCATTGAGTGCTCTATTCCATATCTCGCGTCCCATAGAGTCCACGATTCTCATTTGTACATCCGTTCTCTGGGTCAGGTTGAAGGTGATGTTGAGATCACCCTGGGATGGGTTTGGAAAGACGATCATCTGATCAGTTTCTAGATCTATACTTTTGATCCTGTCAGTAAGAAAAAATTGGATATTATCGAGGTACAGGTTGTTACCAAAATCGTTTAAACCTGCAAAGGCTATTCGCACTGAAGACTGACCTGAGTATCTGGAAAGGTCTATCTGATAAAGCCTCCAGTCGGAACTATTCTCCGGTATAAAGTTGGTACTGCTGATCACAGTAGCCAGGTCACCACCTGAAGCTTGGAACAGTGTATCCCCATAGTGCACTCCACAGTCGTCAGATCCCAGTATAATCAGACCATCGTGAAAATTGGGATTACCGGCATAGGCTAAATCAAAAGTCATACTGGGGTTGCTGGCGCTGGTGAAGTCTAAAATAGGACTGGCCAGATAATCAATTTGGCCTCGATCTCCGTATGAAAAAAAATTCATAAAAACTGCTCGGTTTCCAATCTCTGAAATACCCGGTGCATTGGCGATTTCCCAACTGATATCATTGTCTAGGCTCAGAGAATTCCAGTCTGAAGCTTCCAAGGTCTCTTCAAATCTTTCGACTGTTGGTACCGGTTCTGTTTGCTGATCGACCAAAAAGGGTTGGGATAGCATATCATTCTCAGGTCTGCCATCACCACCCTGTCCATCTACTTCAATTACTGAAGCAGTGATAGTATTGGAGCCAGGAGATATTGAAATGGCATCGAAAGTCAGAGTGGTGGTATCTCCTGATGGCAGGGGTGGACCCTGATATCCTACTTGTTGTTGTTCTCCGGTTTCCAAGGTATAGGCCACCTGAAAGCTGCTAATGGGGTTCAACCCACTATTTTTCACCACAATTTTTGGTTCCACTGGATCAGTGCACAAGACTATGGCCGGTTGGACAATTGCCTCAACACTTAGGTCTAGGTCGGGTACACGGGTGCCAGAAAGCTTCACATTGTCCAGGTAAAAGTTGTTTCCAAAGTCGTTGATGGCGATAAAGGCAATTTTGAGTTGGTTTGACCCTGCATATTGATCTAGGTTAATTTGCTCGGTCCTCCATTGATTTCGACCAGTAGGAACGAAACTGCTAACACTTGGGGGAGCGGTTGCCATTTCAATTCCCTGTTTGGAATACGCATATTGGTCAATTGGAAAACTATTGCCGCAATCATCTGAGATGGCCACTATAAATCCATCTTGGTCACCCGGTGAAAACGGAGCATACGCCATGTCAAACTCCAAGGTAAGACCGGTATAGGTAGTGAGATCAAAAGCAGGAGTAATCAGGTAATCGTACTCACCGGTGGCATTGTCGTAGTTAAAGAAATTAAGACTTATTGCCTGGTTATCGATAACTTCAGAGGGAGCGTTGGTGATTTCCCAGGTGAACCGGTTATCGTCATTTCTGACTTCCCAATCATTTGGAAAAGCATCAAAAGATTCCATGATGGGCAAACTGGTAAAAGTCTTAGCTTCTACAGTGAGCTGCTTACTATTATTTTCAGGATTACCATCCGGCACACCATTGGTTTCTGTAATCAATATTTCAATTTCTGTCATATCAGGTGCCTCAATGCTGCTAAAACTGATGCTGGTTGACTCCAGTTGCTCCAAGGTACTATTAATAGTCTTGCTTTGTATGGTATTGTTGTCAATTCGCAGTTCAACAGAAAATGAGGATATGGTGTTGGTGCCGGTATTTTGAATTTCTGCCTGCGGCGAGATAGAGGAGGTACAAGTATTAGTTTGTGGTATGGCGATTTCTCTGATTCCGGCATCGTTATCTACCATGACTGGAGGTAATGCCCCTTGACTGGTTAGTAATGAAGCACGTCTTGGGCTGTTTTCGATCACCACCCTCATGCGATCTTTTTGGCAAACGGTGAAAAGATTCATGCAGATATCATCGGTGAGATCCATATAGTTCTCTACCATATCATCGCTACCACAAGATGCTGCGTCTGGACAGCCAAAATTACTATTATTGGAGCGCGGGGTGTCATCACAAAAGTCATCCACCGAACAACCCCCATCTCCCCAAGTGTGCCGCAAACCCAGATAATGACCAACTTCGTGCGTGGCTGTTCTCCCGATGCTTTCAGGAGTAATACCAGCATTGATGCCAAAAAAATCTGTGTCGATTACTACGCCATCTGTAAGCCGATTCTCGGAGGCAAGTTCAAGACCTGGTAGGCTGGAGGAAACTGGAAATTGGGCATATCCCAATACATTGTCCAACTGGGCTACCCAAATATTCATATATTCCTC
>JANQPK010000217.1 GCA_028289505.1 Cyclobacteriaceae bacterium | reverse complement strand
TGTTTGGGGACATCAGTAGTGGTAATATAGTCCTTTGGTTTGTTCAGGAGTACATAAACCAATCGCTGGCTCTTAAGGGTTTTGCCCTGATAGACCACCCGGTCTTCAGGATGCACCTTATAGCCCAAGGTGGTTATGATGTTCCCATTTACTTTTATTTTTCCCCCTTGGATTAGCAAATCTGCTTCCCTCCGAGAACATACACCGGCATTGGCAATAAATTTGTTAAGTCGAACCTCAGTGGGTTTAGGCTTATCAGGGGATAAATCGGGACTGCGGTAAGGTTTACCCGCCTTACTTTTGGACTTTCGATACTTTTTCATAACCACTTCGGAGTATTCGCAAGCTATACATCCTGCTCAGTGCCTATTTCATTATCTTCGCCACTGAAATCCTTGGGAGATGGCAACTCGGATAGTTCATTGATACCGAAATAATCCATAAACTTTTCACTGGTTCCGTAAATTAAAGGTCGACCCACCGCATCCGATTTACCCTTAATTTCCACCAAGTTTTTTTCTAGTAATTTCTGGACAGAATAGTCGCAATTTACTCCTCGAATTTGCTCTATTTCGGACTTTGTTACCGGCTGTTTGTAAGCAATAATGGATAGCGTTTCCAGCGCAGATGTAGAAAGCCTCCTTTTGGATTGTTGCTTAAGCAATATTCCAATACTACTCTGATAAGCCGGTTTAGTAAGGAACTGAAAACCTCCTCCAGACTTTACTACCTCAAAGGCGAACTCATCGCCATTATACCGGTTTTGGATTCTATCAAGTGCCTGGTCAATGTCCTTCTCCGGGATGTCAGCCTCAAACATTTCTACCAGAGTTGAGTGCAACTCTTGCCTGGTTACCGGTTTGGTGGAGCAAAAAATCAGCGCTTCAATATGATTGCCCAGGTAGTCCAAGCTAATTTCTCTTGGCCAGTTTAGCTTCTATGGAATGCATGGTGTGTGGTACTGCCATCAGCCTTTCTTTCTGTATCAATTTACCAGTATCGATACATACTCCATAAGTACCATTCTTAATGCGAATCAAAGCGTTCTCAAGACTTGAAATAAATTTTTGTTGACGTGCTGCTAGCTGGCTCAAATTTTCCTTTTCAGCAGTGTCAGCGCCATCTTCTAAAACTTTGGTATTACCCGCGGTGTTGTCAGTGCCACTGTCATTTTTTCTACTGAGTGAATCCTTAATATAATTGAGTTCATTACGAGCTTTTTCCAGCTTTTCATTTATCAACGCCTCAAATTCCAATAGCTCCTCATCGGAATACCTTAGTTTCTCTTCTTTTCCCATTTTTTAAAAGTTAATAATCGACTAATGTTAAAATAAAGGTTATTAACTGGTGTAGTTCTTGGTTACTTGCAGCAGTTATTCAAGGAATCAATGATGATGATCACTGATTTGAAAGCGACAAATTTGTCAATAATACTTGCAAAAATGAAGATTATCGGGAACTTTCTCAAGTGTCCCCAGGCTTGTAGAAGCATTCTTTTTCCTCTGGAGGCAGTGCGCGGAAATAGTTGAAATTGATCAGGATCAAATCTCGTACTCCAACTGTATACTCTTTGCTCTTTCCTGGAAGGCTCTACGATCGATATTGACCCTGTACTTGAGTCTAATGTATCTTCTGATCACTTCCATTCTTCTTCCTTGCTTCAGGTAATAGTCAATAGTGTTGTTGATGATGTCGTTCATGGTTTAATGCTAGTTCTAGGGATAAATAATATAATGAAATAATGTAATAATGCCATTGAAATATCCGTAATCAAGCAAGGTTTATTGGATAAATTAAAGATTTTCCTAAGAGGATTATATCAGGTGCTCAACGGCCATCTGGCGCTACTGCAATCGTTTGCATCCATTTGCTACTGGAGAAATTCTTCCCGGTTACTTCAAAATAAATCAAGTAGTATCCCATGGGTACTCTCCTGGATGAATCATCAGTTCCGTCCCACTGAAAAGTACCCTTGGTGGCTAACAAGGAGTTACGTACCAAAGTCCTAACCAGGTGTCCTTTTCGGTTAAATATCAAAAGAGTACCCGAACTACCTGGTTGGTTCAGTGAAAACGAAACCCTAACATAATTCGGAAAACTGCCTGTGAGTGGTGAAAGCACCTGAGGCTCCACTTTGAACTTGACTTTTTCCATCGATTGGTAATATTGTGCATTCCGATAACCAGGGGTGGCATAGCCGCTGGTCTCTGATCCACTAAACCAGTTGTTGTCCCCTTGAATGTTGCTGTTGGGGTCTGCCCTTTCCAGCGAAACGCCTTTTTGATCGATTAGTAATGCATGATGCATATCTTTGCTATAGTTGAGAGAATCCATAATTTGACCATCTGAGTCCATCAAAGCCAACGACCCCCTACTGTCTCCTAGTACTGGGAGTTCATCAACTTCAATCATGGTGGCTGACCTACCTTTAGGGTAATGAGATAGTAACCTATTAATATCAGCTGTGAACACCCGGTATTCTCCGGGGTATACAACATGATCCGACTTAGCCAATGGCTTTAGATCAACCAGTTTTTGACTCTGCCATCTTGCAAAGTGCCAGTTTTTTAGGTTTATAGGTTTATCGGATCTATTGTACAATTCAACAAATGTTACCCCAAGAGGCCTTGGATTAAAGAGGATCTCATTTATAATCAGGTCTCCCAGGTCGGCGGTTAGTGGTAGTCCAACCAAGCCTTTTGTACCTTGCTCAATGCTGGTATTGAGATTACAATCTGAAAATCCATCAGTCTCTATTGAATACAGGATACCGGATTCCAGGGAGTCAATCAATTTAACAGTAATACAAGGTTCATAGATTGACTCAATAAAGAAAGTATCCATTCGGAGAGATGGTTCAATATTAAGTCTGGTACCGGCTACCGGGCTTCCTAGTGGCTGATCAAAACAGATTCTCAATTGCAAGGGAGTAATGGCAAAGGAACTTATAATAACCGGAGGAGTCAGGTCCGGATTATCGGTAGCCACGCTGTTGGGTAAACCTGGTGTTCCCCCGGAAAAGGATTCGGATGCGGTCCAGTTATCAGACCCGGTGCAAGGATACCGTGCGTCGATCATTTCCAGTGACCAACCTCCATGACTTTTAAGATCATTCCGGTACCAGCTATGGCGGTAATTGACAAAATGAATAATGTTACCTGCCGAATCTGCAAGAGATACTAAATCACCTGTATTATTTAAGGTAGGCCAGGGATCAATGGCCAAGCTGTTGATGTCACTTGAAGCCATTTGTGGTCTGGGATGTAGGACTAGATATTCTCCGGGAGTAAGAAGGTAATCAGGCAGTAAGGCATTCGTGTTTTGATCTGTTAATACCCAATTTTTAAGGTTGATGGCTTTATCGCTGCTGTTGAATAGTTCCAGATATTCCTGCTGCGCCAATTTAATGGAAGGGACAGGATCCGCCATTACCTCAGTAATTACCACATCGTGCTTATCTGCTGGCTGAATTTCCCAAAAGGTGAACTTTTGTTGAGTATTGGTAGCGTTGCCGAATAAATCCACAACTTCAATTAATTTCAGGATATACTCATCACCATGTTTGAAGGGGGAAGGAAAGGAAAACTGCCAGGTAGCATAGGCAGTCTCTATGATTTTAGAAGGATGCCCTACTCCCGGTATCTGGATTTGGGTGGTTTGTGCAATCCGTACAGCTTCATCAAATTTAACCTCCAGTTGGTGATCATCGATCAAATGAATAGCTTCAATAACCGGAGGTTGTAGATCCTGAAACTCTTCTCCACTGACCCTGATATTGTCAAAATAAAAGCCATTGGAACGAGTAGTGGTAAACTGGCAGAATACACCGAAGTAGTTGGCTCTTTGATGAGTATCGTCGGTAACGGTTCCCATTAATTGATATTGCTGATTTTGTACGGTATCAACATGTAGTTGCCATTGTCCCATAATACTTCGGTTAACTTTAATAGATAATTTATTGGGGCTACGATCGGTAACTCCAACCAACCCTGGTATGATTTCCTGGTGTTCAGAAAGATCCTGCCGGTAAAGGCTGACTTGATCTTTGCTGCCACCTAAAAGCACGTAGTATCCCCTTACATTTTCGGAAAGTTGGTGATGATCACTAATAAGATAAATCCTGCAAAAATTTCGAGCGGAGGGGTTAAAATCTAACATCAAATCAAATTCCCATTGAGCTTCTTTTGCAGTATGACTAACCGTAGACAAATACGCTTCGCCAGCACCAATATGCTGCAGTTGAAGCGCATAATTTTCATTAATTACGAAGGATTGGGTTTGTCCAAACCATTGTGGATCCGAATTGAAATTACCGTCTGAGAAATCATCAAAAACCTGTCCTGCAACGTTTAGAGGGATTAAAATGGCCAGAAGAGTACGCGAAATTGACATACAAATTATCCTTTCTTCCTCGGGAAAGTATTGAAATGTAGTATCTTTGCCAACTCTAAAATTTTGTAGTTATGAAACTAGCGGTTGTGGGAGCTACTGGTCTGGTAGGTCAGGAAATCTTAAATGTAATTAGTGAAAGAAATTTGGAGTTTAGTCAGCTGTATTTGGTGGCTTCTCCTCGATCTATAGGTCAGGAAATTACATTTAAAGACAGCGTTTACCAGGTGATTGGTATGGATGAGGCGGTTTCCCTGAAACCAGATGTGGCCATTTTCTCAGCAGGAGGCAGCACATCTTTAGAATGGGCTCCCAAGTTTGCCCAAGCTGGTACTATTGTGATTGATAATTCTTCGGCATGGAGAATGAATCCAAAACACAAATTGATAGTGCCTGAAATCAATGCCTCCGTATTACGGATTGACGATCGGATTATAGCTAACCCCAATTGTTCAACCATACAAATGGTGTTGGCACTGGCACCACTGCATGAAAAATATGGATTAAAAAGGCTGGTGATATCTACTTACCAATCGGTAACCGGCACAGGCAAAGATGCAGTGGATCAGTTGATGCAAGAACGCTCGGGAAAGGAAAGTACCAATAACGCATATCCTTACAAGATAGACCTTAATGTACTGCCTCATATTGATGTATTTCAGGACAACGCATATACCAAGGAGGAGATGAAGATGGTCAATGAAACCCATAAAATCCTGCAAGATGATTCAATAGGCATTACTGCTACTGCAGTTCGAATTCCTGTAATGGGGGGACACTCTGAATCTATCAATATCGAGTTTCACCAAGAATATGATTTGGATGAAGTAACAGCACTTTTGGCGGATACTCCGGGGATTGTGGTGGAAGACGATATCGAAAACCTCAAATATCCAATGCCCATAAATGCTCATGGTAGGGATGAGGTTTTTGTGGGGCGGTTAAGGCGTGATGAGTCGCAACCCAGGTCGCTTAACATGTGGGTAGTTGCGGACAATTTAAGAAAAGGGGCCGCCACTAACGCGGTGCAGATTGCTGAATACATGGTAGCACATTATTTGGTGTATTAGGTCAATTAAACCAATTAACCAGCCACGCTAGCAATGCTGCCGTCCCATAGTATTTCAATACTTTTTTACGGTTTGAGAAATCACTCCACCAAAACACCATCCAGGGTTTATATAAGCCTATTAGGGTGACCAGCGTAAGTAATATTGATAAGGATTTAACGGGGTTACAGAAAAGGCAGATGGTGATTATTAGCTAGCTGGTAAATCAAAGGGTTCGCTTGACTTCTTTTTCTTCAAAGCCTTCGATAATATCGCCAACTTGAATATCCTTAAAGTTCTTTAGGCTAATGCCGCACTCATACCCGGATTTAACTTCCGAAACATCATCTTTGAAGCGTTTCAGTTGGGCAATCTCCCCGGTGTGAACCACAATACCATCCCGGATCAGACGTACCTGGTTGCTCCTCTTGACCTGACCATCGGTTACATAGCAACCTGCTACCGTTCCTACTTTTGAAATCTTGAATACATCACGAACTTCGACATTTCCGGTGATGACTTCTTCTACCGTTGGTGCGAGCATTCCCTCCATGGCGTCCTTCACGTCGTTGATCGCATTATAGATTACGGAATAGAGCCGGATTTCAATTTCTTCATTATCTGCGATAGATCGCGCGGCATTGGAGGGGCGTACCTGGAATCCTACTATTACCGCATCTGAAGCACTAGCCAACAAAACATCAGATTCTGAAATTTGTCCCACTCCTTTGTGAATAATGTTCACTTGTACTTCATTGGTAGACAGCTTCAACAAGGAATCAGATAGGGCTTCAACTGATCCATCCACATCACCTTTTACGATAACGTTGAGTTCCTGGAATGAACCAATAGCCAATCGACGGCCAATCTCATCCAGTGTAATGTGTTTTTTAGTCCTTATGGATTGCTCTCGCTGGATCTGTTCCCGCTTATTGGCTATTTCCCTGGCCTCACGTTCTGAGTTCATCACGTTGAACTTATCCCCTGCTTGTGGGGCGCCATCTAAGCCCAGCACTGCTGCCGGTGTGGATGGTCCTACCTCGGTCAGTTTGTTTCCATGATGGTCAAACATAGCTTTAACCCGTCCATAGTAAGGACCTGCCAGCATCACATCTCCAACTTTCAATTCTCCAGCCTGCACCATTAATGTGGTAACGTAACCCCTACCGCGGTCGAGGGTGGCCTCAATTACAGTACCTACTGCATTTTTATCGGGATTAGCCTTCAGTTCTAATAGCTCTGATTCAAGCAATACCTTTTCCAGCAAATCGTCAATACCTTGGCCTGTCTTGGCTGAGATCTCCTGGCACTGATACTTTCCACCCCAATCCTCCACCAAGATATTGATGTTCGAAAGCTCTTCTTTTATTTTCTCCGGATTTGCATTCGCCTTATCAACCTTGTTGATGGCAATAACTATCGGCACACCCGCTACCTGGGCGTGATTGATGGCTTCCTTGGTTTGAGGCATCACGTTGTCATCCGCAGCTACTACTATAATCACCACGTCGGTGATTTTGGCCCCTCTGGCACGCATGGCGGTAAAGGCTTCGTGACCAGGTGTATCCAAAAACGCTATTCTTTTACCTTCTTCGGTGGTCACATCGTAAGCACCGATATGTTGGGTAATTCCTCCAGCTTCAGCGGCGGTTACGTTGGCATTTCTTATATAATCCAGCAAAGAGGTTTTACCGTGATCGACATGCCCCATAATAGTAACTATTGGTGCTCTGTCAACAAGTTCCTCCTCAGTATCAGTATGCTCCTCAACTGTAACCTCATCTTCAGAGCTGGTGAATTCGACATTGTATCCAAATTCATCTGCAATCACCGTAATCGACTCGGCGTCCAGTCTTTGGTTGATGGAAACGAACATGCCCAAGCTCATACAGGTGGATATTACATCATTAACCGAGACATCCATCAAGGTGGCCAAATCGTTGGCTGAAATAAACTCGGTTACTTTAAGTACCTTGGATTCCTCAGCTTGCTGCAGCATTTTCTCTTCTTCCGCTTCTGCCATGGCAGATCGTTTCTCCCGACGGTATTTGGAGCGGCTTACGTTTCCTTTACTACCACTAAGCTTTGCTAGTGTTGCTTTGATTTGTTCCTGGATCTCCTTATCCGAAACATCTTCTTTTTCAACCTTGGACCTCCTGTCACCTCTGCCTTTCTGATTGGCCTTTCTGGATTCTGTGGGGGTAATTCTACGTCTAGGTCGTTTTTTCTTTTTCCTTTCAGGTTTATCATCGGAAGAGGCCACCGGTTTTTCCTTTGGCAATTCAATTTTGCCCAGAACGGTCAAACCCTTAAGTGCATCGGCTTTTGCTTCAATCACCTTACGTGGTTCTTCGGTGGTAGTTTCCGGAGTTGTTTCAGTAGATGCGGGTGTGGTTTGCTCCTTGACTTCTTCAGTGGGAGCAGGTTCTTTTGGTTCCTCGGGGGCAGGTTTTTTAGTAGGCTCTAGATCAATTTTGCCCACCACTTTAATACCCTGTAGTTTGGTTTTACTACTGGGTGCCTGCTCGGGTGCTTTTTCTTCAACTGTAGGTTCAGGTGCTGGTTCCGGTTTGATTTCTGCTTCTACCGTCTCCTCCTGGGTAGACGAGATGTTTTTGATGAATATCTCCTCCTCTTCCTCTCGTTTTTTAACTACCGAATCGGATCCGGAATCAATCACCAAATTATCACTGTGCTTCTGTCCTATGGTCAGGCCCGAGGCTTCTTCTTTGTCCATAGCGGAGGAGGCAAATTCCTTGGCTAGCATCTCAAACTGCTCCATGGTAATTTTTGCATTGGGCTTATGTTCAACCTCAAAGCCCTTGGTTTCAAGGTGTTCAGCGATGGTTGAAAGACCAACGTTGAGCTTCCTTGCCGCCTGGCTTAGCCTCATTACTTTTTCCGCCATATTCAAATATCCCTTTTTTTGCTAGTTTTCAAAAATTTACTCCTGCTCAAATTCCTGGTTAAGGATCTTGAACACATCGTTAATAGTTTCTTCTTCCAGGTCAGTTCTGCGTACCAAGTCTTCGTGATTTAAAGCCAGCACGCTCTTAGCCGTATCCAGTCCAATACGCTTCAGTTCATCAATTATCCATTCCTCAATCTCATCAGAGAATTCCTCTAATGCCACATCCTCTTCCTCAAACTCGGATAGCTCTCTGTAAACATCTATCTCTAGACCAACTAACTTACTGCCCAACTTAATATTTTGACCTCCTCGACCGATAGCCAGTGAAACCTGGTCAGGCTTAAGATATACAGATGCTCTACCCCCTTCTTCATCAATTTTAATTGAGGATATCTTAGCCGGACTGAGGGCTCTGGTAATGTAAAGCTCCATGTTGTCCGTATAGTTAATCACGTCGATATTCTCGTTCTGCAGTTCCCTTACTATACTGTGAATCCTGGATCCTTTCATCCCTACGCAAGCACCGACCGGATCAATGCGGTCGTCGTAGGATTCTACCGCAACTTTTGCTCTTTCACCAGGTTCGCGTACTACTTTTCTGATGGTGATTAATCCGTCATAGACCTCTGGAACCTCACTTTCAAACAGACGCTCTAGGAAGGTGGGAGAGGTTCTGGAAAGTATAATCCTAGGATTTCCATTGACCATTTCCACTCGATGTACAATAGCTCTAACACTTTCACCTTTGCGATACCGATCCTTGGGTATTTGTTCCGACTTGGGAAGGTTTAACTCATTACCCTCGGCGTCAATCAATAAAACCTCTCTACTGAGGATTTGATATACTTCCCCTAGTATAATCTCACCCACAAGTTCCTTGTACTTTTGAAAAAGTATATCTTTTTCCAAGTCTTTGATTTTCTGGATCAGTGTTTGTCGAGCTGTCATCACTGCTCTTCGACCGAAATCTTCCAATTTCACTTCTTCGGCAACTTCCTCACCGATTTCGAAATCAGGTTCAATTTTCCGGGCATCGGTCAAACTGATCTTGTCGTGATCCCAGATATCTTCTGAGTTATCGTCCACAATTTCCCTGAATCTCCAGATTTCCAGGTCTCCTTTGTCAGCATTAATAATAATGTCAAAGTTATCGTCTACCTCATACTTTCTACGGATCATGGTCCTGAAAACATCTTCAAGTATCCTGATCATGGTAGGGCGATCTATGTTTTTATTTCGGGCAAAGTCCGCAAATACTTCAATTAGGTTTAAGGTATCCATCACTATTACTTAAAATGTCACTAAAACATGTGTTGTTTTGATCTCAGATAGGAGTAATTTTTCTTCCTTGGTCTGACCCTGTGGTTTATCAGGGATTTCTTCGATAATCACAAATTCACGGTTCGCTTGTTTGAGCGTACCTTTTATGAGAAGGTCATTCTTCAAATTAATTTTCACTTGTTTGCCGATATTCCTCTGGTATTGTCTAGGGAGTTTCAAAGGGCGGTCCAATCCTGGTGAGGAGACCATCAGTGTGTAAGGGTGCTTCAATAGGTCCAGTTGATCCAGCTCCTTACTAATTTCTCGGCTCACCTGGGCACAGGTGTCGATACTAATACCTTCATCACCATCTAAAAACACCGATATTTTTGTCTTTGAGCCGGCTGGTCTGGCCACTACTTCGGTTAGGAAGTACTGTTTATCTGGCAAATGCCTTAACACCAATTCTTCAAGTCTTTTCTCTAAATCCATTTTAAACTAACCCATACGCAAAGAGGGGACTTTAAGGTCCCCTCTTTCATTCGGAAAAAGTTAAATCTCGCAGCAAAGGTAATGTAAATGCGAATGTAAAGCAAGACCACAGTAGGCCTTGTGTTCCGCGAGATGGGGGAGTATGCTTGGCTCTTATAATAGCCAGGTACACTACCCCAAATCTCATCACTCATAATTCATAACTTCTAACTAAATAAGCTAACTTTGTCGCCATGAAGCAATATTTAAAGGTCTACAACAGCTTGTCCTCCACTAAAGAAAAGTTTGAACCTTTGAATCCCCCCCATGTGGGTATGTACGTATGTGGACCAACCGTCTACAGTGATGTACATCTGGGTAACCTTCGTTCGTTTTTGAGTTTTGATATCGTATTTCGGTATCTTTTACATCTAGGCTATAAGGTCCGATATGTGCGTAACATAACCGACGTAGGGCATCTGGAAAATGATGCAGATGAAGGCGAAGACAAAGTGGCCAAGAAGGCTAAACTGGAAAACCTGGAACCTATGGAGGTGGTTCACAAATACACTCAAGGGTTTCATCGGGTAACCGACATTTTTAACCTCAAACCCCCCAGTATTGAACCTTCAGCCAGCGGTCATATTATCGAGCAAATTGAGCTCACGCAGAAAATATTGGATGCAGGGTTTGCTTATGAAACTAATGGCTCGGTTTATTTTGATGTGATGAAATACCATAAAAAAAGTCATTATGGTATACTTTCTGGGAGAGTGCTGGAGGATCTTATAGCCGGCACCCGTGAATTAGATGGCCAAGACGAGAAACGAGGTCCGCTTGATTTTGCCCTTTGGAAAAAAGCAGCACCTAGTCATATTATGCGATGGCCTTCCCCCTGGAGCAACGGTTTCCCGGGATGGCACTTGGAATGTTCTACCATGAGTACTAAATACCTGGGGAAGCAATTTGATATTCATGGTGGTGGAATCGACCTAAAATTCCCTCATCACGAGTGCGAAATTGCCCAGTGTGTGGCTGGTTATGATGTGCCACCGGTCAAATACTGGATGCACGCCAATATGTTGACCATCAATGGCCAAAAGATGAGTAAGTCCTTAGGAAATTCAATTTTGCCTCATCAGCTTATCTCAGGAGATCACCCCTTGCTGGAAAAAGCTTACAGCCCTATGACCATCAGGTTCTTTATGCTACAGACTCACTATCGCAGCACTTTGGACCTGTCAAACCAGGCATTGATTGCCGCCTCCAAAGGCTACAAGAAGATCGCCAATGGAATACGGGTATTAAAGCAGCTACAGCATCCTGGTACCACAATGGATAATGAAATTGGAAAGGCGGACCAGCAGCTAACACAATTGTGTGACAATTGCTATCATGCCATGAATGACGATTTCAATACTGCTAAAACTATTGCACATTTGTTCAACATCTTAAAAAAGATCAACTCCATTCACAATGGTCAACTGAAGCTTACCGAATTATCAGAGGATACCTTTAATCGAGTCAAGTCTACTTTTCTACATTTTGTGGAGGATGTACTAGGGCTAATGGAGGAACGGCCAGATGAGCTGGATCTATTATTGAGTATTGTGATGGAGACCTATCAAGAAGCCAAAATAAATAAGCAGTATGACAAAGTGGATGCTATTCGCAAACAACTCAAGGATCAAGGCATCATCTTAAAGGATATGAAGACAGGGGTGGATTGGGCTTATGAGGAATAAGGTTGTTTATTGGGCATTTGCGGTTTGTTTGATTTACTGCTGTGACCAACCTACAAGCAGGCAACAAACAACCTCAGACCCACCAGGCTCTATTGAGAAAGCTCCCCGGTTTAATGCTGATTCCGCTTACAGCTACATTCAACACCAGGTTGATTTTGGTCCTAGAATCCCAAACTCTGCCGCCCATAGGGAATGCGCGAGCTTTTTGTTCCAGAAATTACAAGAATTTGCTGATGAGGTGCTGATTCAGGAATTTGAATCAAGAAATCAATCCGGCGAAGTCTATCTGTTCCAGAATATTATAGCCAGTATTAATCCCCAGGCTGGGCGAAGAATTCTGTTAGCGGCTCACTGGGATACCAGAATAAAGGCAGATAAACATAAAGAGGATCCCAATATAAAGTTTGATGGGGCCAATGATGGAGCTAGTGGGGTAGGAGTATTGCTGGAGGTGGCACGGCTGATTTCTAAAGATTCTTTAAACATTGGAGTGGATTTTATTTTTTTCGATGCTGAGGACCAGGGCGGACTTGGGCTTGAATGGTGTTTAGGATCCAAACATTGGAGTACCAACAAGCACAAGTCAGGATATTCCGCCTACTA
>JANQPK010000214.1 GCA_028289505.1 Cyclobacteriaceae bacterium | reverse complement strand
GTGCCTTAGATCAGGACGGCCGACCTACTATCAATGGTGTAGCCATGGCGGATTTACCTGAAAGCAGTGAAGCTAGCGAAGGTGCCAATGCGGATAAGTCATTGAACCCATTAGCAGTATCTGATGAAGCCTGGAATGAGAGTGCCTTAAATCAAGACGGCAGACCGGATATCAATGGGGTAGCCTTAGCAGATTTGCCTGAGTCAGATAAAGCAGTAAACTCCGAAAATCAGGCATCTAACGAAAATGATCCCTTGCAATTCGCAGATGAAGAGCGACTGGTACAGGCCAGGGTAGTTGATGCTGTCACTGGTACACCCTTAGAGCAGGGAGATTTGCAGATTTACGTTGACAGTCCCAATCAGGAGCTCCATTATCAATTGGAAAATGGCATTTTAACCTTTGAAGCTGATCCGGAAGAGAACTATATAATCGTAGCCAGCCATAATGATTATCAGGACCAATATACTAACGTCAACGGAGAAGCTTTATTGACACAAAACCAGGGGCCTATGGATTTTGAATTGGCACCACTTGAGAGCATAAATAACCAGCAGTCGACCAAAAATCAAAGGTCCTCAACCAAATTCAAAGCATTGGTTAGAGATGAAGAGACTGGAGATCAACTCCAGGATGCAGAGGTCAAGTTTTTTGTAGATGGGAAAGCTATTGAGTCGGAGTATAGCAAGGATAATGGTAAAACGGTGTTCAAATCTCCAGCTGGCCAGGACTATATGATGCTGGTTAGCCGTAAAGGATACCAGGATCTAATCTATCATTTACCTGGGGTACCGGAAGATAACATGGATGTAGATCTATCCATGTTAAGGGAAGACAATACACCCTATTCACCTTATCGCCAGTTAGCCATGAAAGGTCATGCATTTGATGATTTCAATGGCCAGGATCTGGATGATGTTACCTTCGATATATTCGAAAATGGCGATCTGATCGCATCAACCGATGATTTATCTTCGTTAGAAGTAGATCCTGAAAAAGATTACCACATTTTGGCTAAGAAGGATGGTTATCAAGAAAGTATCCAATCCATGACCCCCAGCCAATTATCAGGAGATGAACCTGTGGAACTTCCTTTTGCTTTGAAAGAGCAGCAACTAAGCGAATCCACCGGTAGCGTCGAATATCAGGATACCGGTGAAGATGTAATCCCCATTGAGGCGCTCATCATTGATATAACTGATGACCAGCCTATATCGGAAGCAGTAATTCTAGTGTTTGCTGATAATATGGTGCAGGATCAGATCAATACCTGGGAATCTGGAACAGTAACCATCAATACCATTCCGGGTAAGGATTACCAGTTGCTGGTCAGGAGAGATGGTTACAACGACAGAATCATCAACCTGGGTGATCGGCAAAATTACCAGGAGGGTGTTGAAGTTGCTCTACTGCCACAGGATATCCAAAGACTGAGACCATCTCAAATTGACCTGACCAATGCAAACATGTTGGTAATGGCCAGTCCCGATGGTCAGGAACAGTTGTACCTGTCAACCAATGATGATCTGTACAAGTATACTGTTGAAAATGGTAATCAATACCTGACCAATGACAATGAGAAAATATTACTACATGAGCGAAGCCGATCAGTGGACGGTAAAAGAATCTCCAAGCAAAACTCTGATCAGTTTAATCTCCGGGCGGAGGATCAGTTCCTATATGATGAGCTTAGTGCTGACGAGAAAGCAATGGTGGATAAAATTACCGAAAAAATACAGCAAGGTAGTTTGGATCAGGATCCCAATTTATTAGCCTATTATAACAACTTGCCCCAGGAATACCGAAATCTAGTGGATCACGTGGCCCGTGACAACTCTGCAACGGTTCAAGATGTAGAACAACCATTGGTGGCTTCAACCAGTAACTTGAATCAAATCCTGGCAGAGAACAGAATAGCGGTAGCCAAAGTATTTAATGTAAACAACATCTATTACGATTTTGACAAGTCAAATATCAGAGAGGATGCGGCAGTTGAGCTGGATAAGCTAGTTGCTATTTTGAAAAGTAACCAGAACATTAGAGTGGTGATGTTCTCACATACCGATAGCCGAGGAAGCAACAGCTATAACGATGGTCTTTCTATCAAGCGAGGAAAAGCGGCGATACAATACCTGGTGGATAAGGGTATAAGTCTTGACCGGTTGACTGCACAAGGTAGGGGTGAATCCCAGTTGGTTAATTCATGTATTGATTCCATGAAGTGCTCTGAGGAGGCACACCAGTTGAATCGAAGAACTGAATTCATGCTAAGCGTCTAGTTCGACAGAAATATTTTCCACAGATTTTCAATGTCGATTTAGTAGGAATAATGCAATAATTCAATATTTATTCACAATAGAACTTTTTGCATAACCGTTAAAGCAAACTTGTAAACGGCATTACCTTATTGATTTAGGAAATTAATATAAATATCTGCAAATGAGATTATTAATCTTGTGAATAACTAAATTAAACCCAATACGCCAATTGTGGATAACTACACGATATTGGTATTTATCATATTCTACCGATCGATAATATTGCTGCTGAAATAGTCTGAATACAGGTTTTATCATATAAGCAGGTTATTCACACCATGCTGATTGTTAACAACTTAATGAGCACTGATTAATCCACATCTTAGGATAATATAAATTTTTAGCTAAATTACCATATCGTAACACGCTAAAGATTAAGACTATATGAAAAGAGGAGCCTTACTATTTGGCTTAATTTTCGCATTTTCATCTTCAATCCAGTCGCAATCAACCAGCTCAACCACGGAAATTAAAGCAGATAAATATTTTGCTAAAAGGGAGTACTCCAAAGCCGCTAAGCTATATCATAAGCTAGCGGATGAAGTTCCCACTGAACACATTAGGATGAAACTGGCAAGGCTGTACTATGACATGGGTCATAAGGCCAAGTCATATGACTATTATAAACCCTTAATTAGCAAGAAGTATCTCACCAATTCTGATGACTTTTTGAAATATGCCGAGTTATCCGGGGAGATGGACCAGCAGCAAGAGGCGGAATACTGGGCCAGCAGGTACATCTCCATAGATCCTAGGAACGAACGGGCTCAAAACATCCTGTTTCAAATTAAAAGCAACCAAAATCAATTCGAGTTCAATTTTACCTCCAATGAGACTTTAGCCCAGGAAGTACCAACTGAAGGTACCTTGCTTAAGGTAAACTCGGCTACTAATTCTAAAGTATATGTGCTTAACCATAATCGCGTCATAGAGGTCATGAACTCTGCCGTTTATCGTCAGAGCTGGCTGCAACAGTTGCTAAAAGAAAATCAGATTGAAATCACAGATACCGTAAGTTTGAATCCAGTGCTATTTCAAACCAACCAAGTAAT
This sequence comes from Cyclobacteriaceae bacterium, assembly GCA_028289505.1. GTDB lineage: Bacteria > Bacteroidota > Bacteroidia > Cytophagales > Cyclobacteriaceae > SZUA-3. Next base: position 15,967 of record JANQPK010000214.1, on the reverse strand, counting down.
TTCAGGTGAATCCTACAAACAAGAGCTTGATAAACTTGCCAGGCTTATGAAGAAGTACAAGTCCATTGAGTTTGAGATCAGCGCTCACGCAGATGCCTCAGGAACAGCAGACTATAATCTTACCTTATCACAGTCCAGGGCCAATGCGGCACGCGATTTCCTAATAACCCGAGAGATCCAGATATGGCGGTTACTGGCGGTGGGATACGGGGAAAGCGCCCCGCTCCATCGTTGTCAGGACCGCCCATGTACTGATAATGAATTGCAACTAAACCGCAGGATGGAGTTTAGATTGGTATATTTACCTCGTAATCAAATCGTCAGCAACTAATACCGCCACCGGTAAGGCGCTTTATTTTATTGCCATTGTTCCACCTGAACCCATTCTTGGAGCACTCAACCAGCTAAAGAACCAGGTGGCACAAAGATTTCAAAGTAAGGCAGCTTTAAGATCACCTTCCCATATTACGCTGCATATGCCGTTTAAATGGAAAGATGACAAAAAGGACCATCTGGTGTCTACCTTAAGCACTTTTTTTAAAGATCAACCAACATTCTCCTTACAGTTAAAAGACTTTGACGTGTTCGCACCAAAAGTGATCTTTGTGGCGGTGCAAGCCGACCCTGTACTCAATTCACTTCAGAAAGGTCTTGGTAGGGTAATGGCTGAAAAACTAGCCATTTACAACGCAGGCTATCGAAATCTAGTATTTCATCCACATGTAACCATTGCTTTCCGAGATTTAAAAAAGCAACAATTCTACCAGGCATGGGACTACTTTAGGGATCACTCGTTTCGGGCGGAATTTGTGGTGGACCAGGTGACTTTACTTAGGCATAATGGCAAAATTTGGCAGTCAGAGATGGAATTTGATTTGATCATTACATAATGGAAAGCGCTTTTCCGCTTTGTGGATAACTCCTGTAACCACCTATTCTGAGCATATTTATCAAAAAAGTTATATTCTTTTTACCTATCTTAGTTGGTCATTATTACTACAAGTGGGTTACAAATCTTACATATGTAGTATATACACATGACAGCACCTTGCCAACAGCCAGCTCCTAAACCTAAAATTTATTGGGATGCAACAGACGTTGGCTAAAATATGTGAAAGTAAAAAAATGAAGTATTTCAATATAAAACAGGATATAAAAAAGATTGGGATGTCGGTGGCCTGGTCTTTATCCATGATTCCTGCTTTTACCATAGGAATTTTGGCTCAGAATACTAGTGAAACCTGTGTTACCATACCATTTGCATCAAATTCTTTGATCCTGGTAAACAAAACTGACGCTAGCGAAACCGTGATCGGCAATATCGGTGTACAGCAAGTCCAGGCTCTGGCACTAAGTGCTTCTGCAGATACTATTTTTGCTGCCAGGCCAGGCCAACTTGGAATTCTTACATTTGACAATACCGCATTCAATGCCCTACCCCAGCCTTTTGGAAGTGGCAATGGTTCGCTGGGTATTATTGATCTCATTGAGGTAGAAGGCTTAAGCTTTGATCGAGCTGACAACACATTGTTCGCAAGTGTGAAGGTCGCAGAACCAGGAATGGACGTTCTGATAAAAGTTAACCCCCAAACTGGAGCGCACGTCCCAGATGCCTTCGGTGCCGGAGTAGACTACGTCGAAATCTCAGGGCCTGGTGTCTTTAGTATTATCGAAGACATTGCGATTAATCCCAGGGATGGACAAATGTATGGCTTGGCTCGAGAAGAGTTGGGCAATGACATATTTATTCGAATTAACAAACAGGATGGAAACAGTGAAGTAGTCGGTGCTACCGGCATCGATATTTTAGAAGGGCTTGGGTTCGATAATAAAGGCAATCTTTTTGCCACGCCCGGATTTAATACTACCCCTCCCTCTCGATTTTTCAGCATGGATTTAACCACGGGACAAGCCAACTCCATCGGAGAGATGGTTACTTCCATGGACTATGAAGCTTGTGACTGTCAATATGTAAACCAAAACCCGAGCGCACAAGATGATCAGTTCGAAACCCCGGAGGGTGAGGAATTGGTCATTGATGCCCCAGGCGTGTTGGAGAATGATTCTGATCCTGATAATGACGAAATAAGCATTGTTAGCTTCGATTCCACTACCGTAACCGGTGCCCAAGTGGTACTAAATCCAGACGGTAGTTTTAGTTATACACCAAACCAAGGATTTCAAGGACTTGATTCCTTCACTTATGTAATAGAAGATGAGCTGCAAGACACCGATACAGCCACCGTAACCATAGCCGTAGGTGATACCTCAGTAACTAACAGCAACCCGTTGGCAAACGATGATCTCTTTAACACTGAAGTTGATTCCACATTACAGGTAGATGCCCCGGGAGTTTTAGAAAACGATTCTGATCCCGATGGTGAACCATTGGAAATAGTGTTTCATGATACCACCAGTGTAGAGGGGGGTAATGTACTACTGGATTCCGAGGGTGGTTTTACTTACACCCCGCCCGATGGATTTGAAGGTGAAGATAGCTTTACCTATGTGGTCACTGATAGCACCGGGGCTACTGATACCGCTATGGTTACCATTGTGGTCAACCAGGTGGTCGTGCAAAACAACCCACCCAATGCAGAGGATGATGAGTATATGACCGAACAGGATACGGAACTAAATGTGGAAGACTCAGCAGAAGGTATACTGGCGAATGACAGCGATCCGGACGGTGATCAAATCAATGCTTCGGAGATCACTGATGGAATTACCGATCAAGGTGGCCGCATTAGCATTAACGGAGACGGTACTTTTACCTATGTTCCGCGGTCGGGATTTGTGGGAAGGGATTCCTATGAGTATACAGTTTGTGACGACCAGGACCCGAATCTCTGCGATAGTGCCTTTGTTTTTATCGAAGTGAAGGAATTACCAGTAGAGGTATTTAACGCATTCTCTCCCAACGGAGACGGTATCAACGATGTCTGGATCATCCAGGGTATTACCAGATTTCCAGACAATGTGGTTCGGGTTTACAATCGTTGGGGAAACCTGATTTTTGAGGGAGCCGGATATGATAATTCCAGTATAATATGGAACGGGGAATCATCTGAAGGTATCGTGTTCGGTAGTAATGATGCACCGGATGGCGCCTACTATTATGTTATTGACCTAGGGGATGGAAGTGAAGCTCGGAAAGGATTTGTAGTACTCAGAAGATAATAAGAGGTACGATGACTACTATGAAAAAAATTACCATAAATACAGTGCTGGGGCTGGCGCTTCTGTTTATCAGTAGTATTGGATTGAAGGCACAGCAGGAAGCGATGTTCACCCAATATATGTTTAACGGTTTGGCCTTAAATCCTGCCTATGCAGGGAGCCATGAATCACTGAGTGCTACCTTCCTGTTTCGAGATCAGTGGACAGGCCTACCCGCTGCACCCAGCACCCAAACATTCAGCATGCATTCTCCCATACGGGATGGAAAAATTGCTTTAGGTATGCAGTTTATCCACGACAAATTATCCGTTTTTCAGCAATATGGGGTAAACGGTGTTTATGCCTATCGAATTCTCACCGATAAAGGAACCTTATCATTGGGGTTACAACTGGGGTTCACCAGTTACCATGCGGATCTTTCAGATCTGACACCTCAGGTTCCCAATGATCCTGTATTTCAAGGAAATGTCAGTAAAACCATGCCCAGTTTTGGCGCCGGAGTTTATTACTATACCAACCGATTTTATATAGGGCTATCAGCACCTCAGTTGGTAACTAACAGTTTGACAGAAGATGTAGTTGAGATTGATTCCGATGCTCGTCAGGAACGACATTATTTCCTTACTGCAGGTCACATGTTTCCGCTTTCACACAATGTCCAGTTAAAACCCAACGTGCTGATAAAAGCGGTTGAGGGAGCTCCAATTCAAATGGACCTCAATCTGAATGCCTTATTCTCGGAAGTTTTGTGGTTAGGTGTTTCCTGGAGATCGATGGCCGATTTCAATGCTTTGATTGAATTACAACTCACAGATCAGTTGTTACTGGGTTACTCTTACGATTTTGCCAATACTACAGAGCTGAGCAGAGTAAACTCCGGCTCGCACGAGCTTATGATTAATTACCGCTTTCGTTATGCCAAGAACAAGGTTATAACACCGCGCTATTTTTAGAATCTTATCGCCGATGAGAAGGGTAGTATTCATATTTATAGCAGCATGCTTGGCTGCTCCTCTAGAAGCTCAAATCCTGGGAGAGGGTCCACATGTGGCTAATGTTGGAGTAGATTTGACTTCCAAGGTAAGAAGGGCGGAACTACACTACCAATTTTTTTCCTACAAGAGTTCGGTAGACCTCTATCAACAGGTGATCAATAAAAGGGGTGCTAACGATACCCTCCGCTTAAGAGTAGCAGAATGTTACCGGAAACTGAATTTACAGGACAGTGCGGCCTCCTGGTACGGTCAGATTAGGGACGAATCTGTGATGGAGCCTGTACACCATCTTTACTATGCCCAGGCCTCACAATACGTCGGAGATTATGATGAGGCAAAAAGACAATATCAAAAATTTCAAGAGTTGGCGGTGGGTGATTCTCGCGCTCCTTTGAACATTTCCGCTATTGACAATCGGGACGATTACTATATCGACTCTTCACTATATCGGGTAAAGGAAATGCCTACTAACTCCCCTGAGGCCGATTTCGCTCCAACCTATTATCGAAATGGGTTCGTTTTTGCCTCTTCCAGGGAACGGCCGGCGCTGATCCAAAAAAAGTTCAAATGGAATCAAAAGCCTTACCTTGACCTCTACTATGCGGAGAACCTTGACTCGGGAAGCTACGCTCAACCAGTGGGGCTCAGTAAAAAAGTAAACAGTAAATTTCACGAGGGCCCAGTAACCACCTATGCTGGCGGACGCAAGATGATTTTTACCAGAAACAACTTTCTTCAGGGTACTGGTAAGAGTGAGGAAGGCATTATAAAACTGAAACTGTATAGCGCTGAAATCTCGGAAGACCAAAAGTGGACTAATATCCAGGAGTTACCTTTCAACAGTGATGAGTATTCGGTAGGGCATCCTACCATAAGTGAGGACGGTACTACATTGTATTTTGCCTCAGATATGCCAGGAGGTTTTGGCGGAACAGATATTTGGGTTTCTACCTACGATACCGCCTGGTCACAACCGGTAAACCTGGGAGACCAGATCAACAGCGAGGGAAATGAGCTGTTTCCCTTTATATATGGTGACAGTCTGCTTTATTTTGCCAGTAACGGTTACGGCAGCCTAGGAGGCTTGGATATATACAAAACCTGGGTTAATGCCGAAGATCCTGGGGTGGTTAACATGGGGTATCCGGTTAATACCAACAAAGATGACTTTGCTTTAGTGCTGGATAATCCCGGTAAAAAGGGCTTTTTTAGCTCAAATAGGGAAGGAGGCACAGGGGATGATGATATCTATTCCATAATTCTTAATCGCATTATTGTCGATGCATACCTGGTGGATAAGGAAACAGAAGCCCCCATCATGGGTGGATCTTTATTCGCTCTCGATCGCTCTACCGGTCGACCGGTTCCTGTATTAAAGGAAGCCAATCGGATTCAGTATGACGCCCTGCCCAATAGAGCATACTCCATTAAAGGAAGTAAGCAGGGGTACCTGGACAACACCGTCGTTTTACCAGTAGGAAAACTTACCGGAAAGGATAGAATAAAGGCAAAAGTAGCACTGGAAAGGATAGCCCCAGTGGATTTACTGGTAATCGAGAACATAAGTGGCAGGCGCCAGAATTTTATACTCCGTGACTCAATTGAGCTGTTTGACGGCACCGAGGAAGAAATGCAACAGTCATTAGCGGCCAAATACATACCAGTTGGACAGGTGATTCGAATCAGTAATATTTATTTTGATCTAGATAAATCCTATATCCGGGAAGACGCTGCAACCCAATTAGAACGATTGGTAGAATTGCTAAAAAAATATCCAAGAATGACCCTGGCGCTAGATTCGCATGCTGATAGCCGGGCCTCTGATCCCTACAACGAAGCATTATCAAATCGCAGGGTAAAGTCCACCTCCAAGTATCTGGTGGATCATGGAATAGACCCCAGTCGAATCTCTCAGGCTTATTTTGGTGAAAGAAACCTGGTAAATGACTGTGGAAATGATGTCATCTGTACCGAGGTACAACATCAATTCAACCGACGTACCGAGTTCGAAATCTCAGAGTACTAAATCTACCATCCACATTACATTGGTAATGAACAAATAGCATTTGTCCACCCTAATTCTGGGGTTATGTGTAAATTGTACTTTTTGGTTAAGGAAAAGTAGGTATGCACACCACCAGGCTTTGGCTTATCCTGATTTTTTTATGGACACTTCCTGTATCAGGACAAATTGGCAAACACATTACGCTGCGATCTGAAAGCAGCCTGCGACAACACGCCGACAATTTTTTTGAAAGAAACGCTTATTCGCATGCGGCTAAGCTTTACAACAAGATTATCATCGACCACCCGGATGACCAAGAACTCCAACTTAGGTTGGCCGATTGTTATCGTATGTTGAGGGAGCATCATAGCGCCGAGCAGTGGTATCGTCTGGCCTTAAAGACAGATCAACCCCAATCAGAGCATTTGTTCAATTTTGCTTCGGTGCTTTGTGCCACAGGGAAGTATAGAGAAGCCACCAATTGGTTCACCAGGTATTTGGCCATGAATCCGTCGGATGAAAGGGCACAAGCTGCCATTGAAAGTTTAAGAGACCCTAAACTATTGTACGACAGTAGATTTGAGGTTCATCAATTGGCTATAGAGATTCCAGGCGCTGTTTTTAGCCCAGTTCTTTTCAATGACGGCCTGGTATTCGTTGGTGAAGGGGCAACTGGTAGCCTGGTAAAAAAGGTAACCACCTGGATTGAAGGGCCTTATTTTGATTTGTATTACGTACCGATAAATCAAGACAAGCCTGGCTATCCCAAATACCTAGATGATCGCTTAAACTCTGTATTTCACGAAGGGCCGGCAACGTTTTTTGATGGTGGCAATAAGGTTATCCTAACCAGAAGCGCATTCAAAAAAGGCCAGGAGGATACCAGGAATTTACAGCTGATGATCGCTGAACGTAAACCAAATGGTACCTGGACTTCCCCCAAAAAGCTATTTCACCATCAGGATTATTCCATTGCACATCCGGCAATCACCCAGGATGGTAAGGTTATTTTCTTTTCAAGTAACAAACCTGGAGGCTTTGGTGGCTCGGATCTTTACCGCAGTGAGTTTATCGATGGTGAATGGAGCGAGCCTGTGAATGCCGGACCCCAAATCAATACCAGTGGAAATGAATTGTTCCCATCTGTGGATGCGGATGGAACCTTGTTCTTTTCTTCAGATGGCCATGGAGGGTTAGGAGGTTTGGAGATTTTAAGGGCAGATCTATCAGGAGCCAGCGACCCGGTCAATTTAGGCTATCCCATTAACTCCTCGGGCGATGATTTTGGATTGGTTTGGCAAAATGACGCTAAGAAAGGCTATTTTTCCACAGATCGATCTGGTCAGGACCGGATATATCGATTCGAGCAGAAGCCTCAGTTGGTAAATGCTGCAGTACCTGTCAATTGATCTCTATGAAACCGTAGACTCTTGACGTCTCCCTGGTATCGAATATGAGCCAGGTTAATCTGATCTTCAAAAGTATCCATCAGCACCGAATACTTTAAGGAAATTACTTTCATCGATTGTATTTTCTGTATTTCCAGATAACACCACACCACATTGTTATCGATTTCAAAACCCAGAAACTGGTGTTCCACAGGTTTTGAGTCAACACTAACCTGAAGATGTTCTCCAAAAAACTCTTCAACCATCCGGTTGGCCTCATCTTCAGGTGTATTGGTAAAAAACCCATCTGTCGTGCCTAATGCGGTTAATGCAACTTCAAAGTCATCCTGAAAAACTCGAGCAGTGATCTGCAAGGTGCTGTCTTTATCATTGTGATTAATCTCACATATACTAATATGGAAGGGGTGTAGAAGACCTCCAATCGAAATTACTACGGTCATTAAAAGGTTCGGCATACTGCAATTAGGGTTCGGAATTCAAAAATATGTTAATATTGCAAATTGTTTCAATATCAACGCTAACAATTAAGAGACGTTGTCATGAATGAGTTTTACATGTACCTGAGGCTGGGATTGGAACATATTCTGGATATAAATGGCTATGACCACATACTATTTGTGCTGGCTCTATGTGCCATATACACTGTAGCGGATTGGAAAAAAATATTGGTATTGGTGACAGCATTTACCGTTGGGCACTCTATAACACTGGCTTTAGCTACATTTGGGGTGCTTAACGTGGATACTGATCTGATAGAGATGCTAATTCCTGTTACCATTTTTTTAACTGCACTTTCCAATATTTTCCGATCCAAATCTACTAAAAGAGCATCCTACATCAACAACAATTACCTGCTGGCGTTGTTTTTCGGCTTAATCCATGGGATGGGCTTTTCGAACTATCTCAGCGCCTTGCTAGGTAGGGACAGTAGTATTTTAAAACAACTATTTGCCTTTAATGTAGGTTTAGAGGTAGGTCAAATAATAATAGTTGGCTTATTCATGCTGGTGTCGTTTATTTTGATCACCGTTCTAGGAGTAAGACAGCGGGACTGGAATCTGGTAGTGTCATCCGCCATAGCCGGAGTCGCATTAATACTTATAAGTCAGGCCAATTATTGGAGTTAATCTATGATGAAATACACGTTATACATTATCTGTTTTATGTTCACAGCAAGCTTGCTGTGTGCTCAGGAATACCAACAGAAATTCGAACAGTTGGGAACTATGCTGCCCACACCAAATACCTACAGGACCGGTTCAGGAAGCCCGGGTCATGAGTATTGGCAGCAGCAAGCCGATTACGACATATCAGTGACCCTCGATGATCAAAATCAAACCATAACCGGTGTCGAGACCATAACCTACACCAATAACGCTCCGGATCAGCTGGGGTATTTATGGGTACAGCTGGATCAAAACATGAGAGCAAAGGATTCGAATACTTTTAAGACTGAATCCAGCAAGATCAGGAACAATCTATCCGCTAAGTCCCTGCTGGGTGTTTCTGGAGAATACGATTATGAAGGAGGCTATCAAATTCACGAGGTCACGGATATAAAAGGCAACAAACTGCCACACAATATAAACAAGACTATGATGAGGGTCGAACTGCCCGCAGCTTTGGGAACTGGGGATCAGTTCAGCTTCCGCATAAAATGGAGCTACAACATCAACGATCGTATGCTGGTAAGCGGCCGTTCCGGCTATGAATTTTTTCCCGAAGATGGCAACTACGTTTATACTATTGCCCAGTGGTTTCCCAGAATGGCCGTTTACGATGATGTGAATGGGTGGCAAAATAAACAGTTTCTAGGACGCGGTGAGTTTGCATTGCCATTTGGTGACTACCAGGTAGAAATAACAGTACCTGCTGATCATATAGTGGCATCCACCGGTACCCTGGAGAATCCCAGTGAAGTTCTATCTCAAAAAACACTGGACAAGTTCATGACCGCCAAGGATTCTGATACGCCTGTGATCATTGTCAGTGAGTCGGAAGCACGATCTAAGGAAAAGAAGCCTGATTATAGCAAAACCAGTACCTGGAAATTTACTGCAGACAATGTACGAGATTTCGCCTTTGCCACTAGTCGTAAATTTATTTGGGACGCTCAGGGGGTGCAGATTGGGGATAAACGACCGTTGGCCATGTCCTTTTATCCCAAAGAGGGCAACCCCTTGTGGGAGGAATTCAGCACGGATGCGGTGGTAAAAACTCTGAAGACTTATTCAAAGTATACCATCGACTATCCGTATCCGGTAGCCATATCGGTACACGCTGCTAGTATTGGTATGGAATATCCTATGATATGCTTCAATTTTGGCAGACCAGACGAGGATGGGACCTACACCGATCGGGTTAAGTACGGCATGATCGGGGTGATCATTCATGAAGTTGGTCATAACTACTTTCCTATGATCATAAACTCTGACGAAAGACAATGGACCTGGATGGATGAGGGATTAAATTCATTCCTTCAGTACCGAACTGAGGTAGAACAGTATGATAACTTCCCACACAGAAGAGGTCCCGCATCCAGTATGATCCCCTATATGAGTGGTGATAAAAGTTTTATTCGCCCCATTATGACCAATTCGGAGCAGATCCTGCAATTCGGCAACAATGCCTACGGAAAACCAGCGGCTGCATTAACCATATTACGCGAGACGGTAATGGGACCTGAACTTTTCGACTATGCTTTTAAAGAGTACGCCAGACGATGGGCATTCAAACATCCCACCCCGGCTGATTTCTTTCGCACTATGGAAGATGCTTCGGCAGTGGATCTAGATTGGTTTTGGAGAGGCTGGTTCTATTCCACAGATCATGTAGACATAGGTGTAGATGATGTAAAATGGTACAAAATCAAGCAATCAGAGGCTACGGTAGAGCGAAAATTAAGTAATAAAAAGCAACAAGCCAGTGGCGGTGATGCTCCATCGGAGGACGCTAAGAAAGATGGATTCGAGGGAGGCTACAACGAGTTTTCAGTGGTTCCCACCGACGACCTTTATTATGGAGAGTTTATGAACAGGATTGACGATAAAGCTGTGATCGAGCAGCATGGAGATCAAAATTTCTATGAGATTACCTTCACTAATGATGGAGGTCTGGTTACCCCTATCATTATTGAATTTACTTACAAAGACGGAACCAAAGAGGTCGAAAAGCTACCGGCAGAGATTTGGCGCTATAATGAACAGAAGGTGACTAAAGTATTCGTCAAGGACAAAGAGGTGGTAAATATTGAATTGGATCCCAACGCAGAGACTGCCGATATCGAAGTGGAAAATAACTTTTTTCCCAAACGGGAGGTAAAATCAAAATTTGAGGAATTTAAGGAAAAAGAAGGTTAAGATCTCAGGTCTATAAACTGGGGGCCAAGGATAAGATCAAAGATCAGCAATCAGAGACCAGAGATCTGAAGGGATTGTAGGTCGACATTCCCTCCAGAGATGATTAACCCGATCCGCTTTTCTGAGAATAGCTCTGGCCTTTTAAATACCGCTGCTAAGGGCACCGCTGCAGAAGGTTCAATTACAATTTTCAAGCGCTCCCATACCAAGCGTAAAGCCGCCATAATCTCTTGGTCATCTACTGTAATGATATCACGGACATGTTGCTTGATGATGCCAAATGTGCGTTCGCTGAGCGAAGTCAATAACCCATCTGCTATAGTATCAGGGGAGATGGAGGGGTGAATCATACCTAAATCCAATGATCTCTTGGCATCGTCAGCACCAGATGGTTCTGCACCGTAAATGATCGCTTCAGGTAATAGATAAGAGGTGGCCAAAGAAGTGCCCGACAACAGTCCACCGCCACCCACAGGAGCGATCAGTATATCTAGGGTTTCAATTTCCTCGATCAGCTCTAAGGCCGCAGTAGCTTGGCCGGTAATTACATCATAGTCATCATATGGATGAATAAAAGTAGCCGAGGTCTCTTGCAATACTGACTTAAGGGTCTGTTCTCTGGCTTCCAGCGAGGAATTGCAGAAGTAGATTTTAGCCCCGTAATCCCTGACCGCCTTAACTTTTACTTCAGGAGCAGATTCTGGCATTACAATATGTGCTGGGGCCCCAGTACTTTTGGCAGCTTTGGCCAATGCCTGTGCATGATTTCCGGAACTGTGGGTAGCCACACCACCCGATATTTTGGTAGCGGGCAGGCTTAAGATAGCGTTAGCTGCTCCCCTCATTTTGAAGGCGCCCACTTTTTGGAAATTTTCACATTTAAAGAAAATGGAGCAATTGGCTTTTTGGTTAATTAACTCGCTGGTCAAAACTGGTGTGCGGTGAATAAAGGGCCCGATGCGTTGATGCGCCTGTCGGATATCATTCAAAACAGGTATAGTTTCCATAGCAGATTAATTATTCGGTAATTTCGCAAAAATTGGGAATTCCTGTATTTTTCCCTCCAATCAATCCTTAAACTTATGTATTCTAGACGTTTAAACTGGATTCTCTCACTAGTGATTTTGGCTTTGCTAGTTTCGTGCAAGCAACCAAAGCCGAAACAATCACCATCTACCGACGAGCTGCTTCGTGTTTCCTTCAACAGCGTAGAAACTAAGGCCGAGAAAGACTTCTTTTTATACCTGCCGCAAGGGTATCACGACCAACCCGAAAGAAAATGGCCGGTAATTCTATTTCTCCATGGTAATGGGGAGCGCGGAGATTCCAAAGACGAGCTGGACTTTGTGTTAATGCACGGACCACTATACGAAGCCTGGGTTCAAAGAAAGCCTCTACCTTTTGTGATCGTCTCACCGCAACTGCCCATGTATGGTATGGATACTACGGGGGTTTCTTACTTGGTGGATCGCAAGCTAGAGGATTTCCCAGATAGACTACCTGAAGGAACACCAGACCCCCAACCTATCAGCCACAGTGACCAGCCCATGGGAGGGTTTGAAGATCCCACCATTGATGAGCTGAGGCTACCCCCTCGGGGCTGGGAAATGGTAGAAGAGGATTTGATCACCATTATCAACAAGGTCACCTCCAACTATCAAGTGGATGCCAGTAGGCTCTATCTAACAGGATTGAGCTATGGAGGTTTCGGCACCTGGTACATGGCTAGCAAACACACTCAACTATTTGCGGCTGCCAGCCCAGTGGTAGGGTGGGGGCACCCTGACCTTATGGCGCCAATAGCCCGACAAAACCTACCGCTTTGGGTCTTCAGTGGAGGCCGGGATCCGGTAGTTCAGAAGAAGTTTTTTATCCCAGGTCTAAATGAACTTGAAGCGTTAGGTCACACCAAGCTTCGGTATACCATACACGATGACATGGGACATGACACCTGGAAGCGGGTATATGCCGGAGACGACCTCTATAATTGGTTCCTGGAGCATCGGTTGTAAAAAGAAGCGAATGGTTGAAACATTTTTACTCGAATTGAGTTTAGGACTCGAACCATTAACCTATCGGTTCAAATTCGTTGTAAAAAACCTGCCACTTCCCTGGCAGGTTTTTTTGGCTGGACAACTTCATCCTACTACCATACAACATGATGTAGCTGTTTGTTCTTTATCGGTTACTTTGATTACATGAGCCCTGTTATTCGGCTGGTAGATCCCTGGTCTGCATAGTATGGTTCATTTGTAAACTCAGAAATAATAGATAAACCCATAAGTAGGTTATCAGGCTTACTTGCCAAGAACAACCACTTCAAACGGGTTTTCAGCTAAGGATACTATTTCATCGTTGACTACTAGACTTTTATCCTCTATGAGATCACATTGACAGTTATTATCGGAAGTTTTGATAGAATAACCTAGATCGGTGATCTCAAATCTAAACTCCTGATTAACCCCCTCCACGATATAGTCCATTGTCAAGGTAGAAGAATTAAAGAGGCTACTATTCAACGAAAATGGATTCTGCTCAATAAACAGTTCGGTGGTATCGATTGGCTTGCTTAATTCACCACGGAAAAAACCGATGATGTAAAAGGAGTCAATTTCGTTTTGGTTGAACCCACCTGCTGTTGTATCAAAGAGGAATACTGTGAAATCCGGATCCAAACAGCTTGCACATACCTCTGAAGTTTCACATTGTGAAAATGTGAAAACCACCAACAAGAAAGAGATACATCTTAAACAAAAAAGGTCTTGCATCATAGTTGTGCACTTATTTAACAGACCCATAAAAATCGTTATTGGTTGGAAAGCCTACAATTATCTGTCAAAGAAACCTGCCGGTAGAATTGGTTAATGGTGTAAGTTTTTCAAAGCCGTAATTCCCGGAGTCAAAAAGGGTTAGCAGCCTAGTTGTTTCAGCATTTTGGTATGGTCCCTTATGGCCGTGATGAAGTTTTGCTTGGTATTGTAGGGGATACCAAACTCCTTTGCCGTTTCCGATACAATGTAAGACAAGTCTTTATAATGGATATGACATATATCTGGCAATAGATGATGCTCAATTTGAAAGTTCAAACCTCCGATTAGCCATGAAAAATACTTGCTTTTTGGTGAGTAATTGGTGGTGGTTACCATTTGATGTATAGCCCATTCGTTGGCCATTTGACCGTTATGATCCGGTAGCGGAAAATTTACTTCAGGCACAACATGAGCGGTTTGAAATACCAAACTCATATAGATTCCAGCAACGAAATGCATACTGATAAATGCCAATAGTACTATCCACCAAGCCACGGGCACTATGATTATAGGGATTATTAATGTATAGCTGTAGTAAAATAGCTTCCACCCGATCATTTTCAGTAGTTCCGAAATAAAGTCCTTCTTATTACTGAGGAACCCCATTTTACGGTAGCGGTTAAGGCGAACAAAGTCTTTACTGGTTACCCAGGAAAGCGTGGATAAGCCATATAATAGCCAAACATATATGTGTTGGTACCGGTGCAACCAATATTTCTTAGCATGTGGCGAAAATCGAAGCACTGATGGCGGGTTAATATCATCATCTGCCTGATCGATATTTGTATAAGCATGGTGCAACACGTTGTGTTGGATTTTCCATACTGTAGAGTTAGCCCCGATTAGATTCATAGTATATCCCAATCTGACATTATACCTCTTATTACTGGAATATGATCCATGTATGGCATCATGCATCACACCCATTCCGATGCCTGCCATACCAAATCCACTGGTTAGATACAGACCAAACAAAAGGTATACATTGCTTATTAGCCCCAGGTTAATAGCAATTAATGGGATAAAAAAGAGCATCAACATAGTCACCGTCTTAAATATCATAGCGGTGTTACCCTTCTTACTGATGTTGTTCACCTCAAAATGCTGATTCACTCTACCCCTTAAGATAGACAAGAAATCCTGGCTATGAGCCCTGGGGAATTTTGGTCGTTTGATAAAAATTAGATTTAGTTAAGTTAACGTCTATACCATCAGGCGCTGTTTTGAGCCTGCTTGCCTATAGCCTCAGGACTTCCAAAGATACACTACAGCTACTTTGGTTACCTAAACCAGATAAGACATTCCCCTAATTTCGGATTGCCAAGGCCTCTTTTGAAGAGGAATGAGATCTATAAACAACCTAAAGAGAATTATTTATGAAAGGATACCTCAACAAGGCTATAACAAAAGTACCCGTAATAATCCATTATTCACACGGTTCCAGCCAAAAAAACCATACAACACCAAAAGTCTTGACCGTAGCTAGACTATTCAGATTTGAACTCTCCAAAGGTGTGGGGGAGTGTATTTAAATATTCCCCTAGTTTAATCTTAAGTGAAGCGGCGACCTGAGCCATTTTCGGATCATCAATAATATTGTGCTGTTCAAAAGGATCCGACTGCAGATCATATAGCTGATCAGCGTCGAAGTAATGTGGGAAGTCTCTATCTGCACTGTAAACCACGCCTTCTTCATCCACGTGCCAATTTTTTCTTCCACTCCAACCGATCTGACGTAATTTGCCAGTCTGACCAGTTGCTTCAACTTCAGCGGCCATATCTTCCAAAATTTCGGCGGAAGGACGGTTTGCTATGTACTTGAATCGATCGGTTACCACCGCTCTGATATTATTGCATTCCAGGTAAACTGATGACCGTTTTTTATAACCAGAATCTTGTGTAAGAGCGGGCAGCATACTGATCCCATCTTGCACCATGTTCTCAGGCGGTTGACCGCCAGCAATTTCGATCAGTGTGGCGGGGATATCAACATTGGCGAATAAATCGCTGATTCGACTTCCTGGTTCAATAATTTCAGACCATCTCATGATGAAGGGCACCCGGCTGGCTTCGTAACAGGTGAATTTTCCCCGTGACTGATGGTCACTGGCAAATATAAATATGGTGTTTTCAAGTAAACCGGATTTTGCCAATTTACTCAATATGGCCCCTACGCTCTCATCCATCTGGGTGGCCAAAGCATTCCTTT
>JANQPK010000194.1 GCA_028289505.1 Cyclobacteriaceae bacterium | reverse complement strand
TCCGTTTTCCTGATGGTAAAAACGTTGGTGAAATGCGTGACTGGTCTGCTCGCGAAATCGGGCATACTGACTGGCCAGGTCAGTTTGACCCAAAATCTTAGCAGTCTTTACCAGAATATCGGTGCATTTCCACATAAAGTAGGTATGGACCATTTCATCCGGCGGGCATTGATCGTTATAGCATCCCCACTCGCCTATATTGAACCACTTTAATACCTTGCCATCGCGTCCTGGTCGTTGTAGATGCATAATTCCATCTTGGTCCACCCAGCCTTTTAAATACTCAACAAATTGCTGCATGGCCTCAATATTATCTTCCAACACCTCCCGCTTGCCATAATGCAAGTAGTACTGCCATGGAATAATACAAATTGCTGACCCCCAAGCTACACCACCTCCACAACCAGGTTGCCAAGGCGCGCAGTTGGGTACATACCCTGTGCTTTTAACCTGGGCCCCTCTGATATCCGCAATCCACTTATCATAGAAAGACCTGGCGTCAAAATTATGCATCACGGTGGCACAAGCTACCTGTCCATCACCCGTGTAGGCGGACCGCTCCCGGTGTGGGCAATCGCTGACAACACCGCCATGCATGTTGTCCAATTGGCTTCTTTTCCAGATCTGGTTGATTTGATTGAACATCTTGTTGGAGGTTTCAAAAACAGCAGTTTCTTCGATATAAGTGTTGACCGCTTGTGCCACAATCTGATCACCGTTCAAGTCACCTGGCCAGTTAATGACCTCCACCGCACTAAATACAAACCAGTTAAATCTGGGAGCATATGTCTCCGATCCACTGCCTTTCAGAATGTAGCTATTATCACCCGATGGTGTATTGCTTATGAACCTAAGGTCGATCTTGTGACCTGCATCACCATCAATATCCTTTAATCTGACCCACCCTGATATCTCTATTCCAAAGTCCACCAGGTAACTCCCATCCTCCTGCTTCTTAATAGAGACAGGTGCCATCTCTTCTGTGATCTTATCGGGATAAGCAGTGTGAGCTACCAGCTTTCCGAAAGGGGCTTCTCGTACCGCCACTGATTCCCAACTTTTATCATCAAAATTCGGTTGGCTCCATCCCGGCATCTCCTGTCTGGCATCGTAAGTCTCCCCATAGTACACCATATCCATAAGTATGGGTCCTTTAGAGGCCTTCCAACTAGTATCACTGGTTATCACTTCCTCCGTTCCATCCTGGTAGGTGATGTGTAGTTGTCCTAGGAATCTGGGTGACCCATAGGAACCTGACCAATACTTAGATGCATTGTAAAACCCATTTCCAAGAATAGCTCCCAGCACATTTTCACCTTGGTTTAACTGGTCCGTAACATCGTATGAAAGGTACATGATCTTATACTCCTGGAAATCATCTGGTAAGGGTATGTTGGTCTCTAAAAGATAATCTCGCTTACCGTAATTGGTCTGATTGGGCACCAGTACTTCGTCACCTTGCTTGCTACCGTTGAAATAAAGTTCAAAATATCCCAGTCCGGTAGCATAGACTTTGGCCTGAGATACGGCTTTTGAAACAGTGAACGCTTTTCGGAAATAAGGTGCTGGTGGAGGCCATACTTCTACTGGTGCATCGGGCCAACCCGGCTCTGGCAAAGCCTCTTCACCCTGCCAAGGAGCACCGATCCAGGATGCCTGCCATTGGTCCAAGTCCATTATACCCATGCTCCATGTGGCCGGTTCACTCCATAAAGAAACCAGTCCATCTTTGTCCCAGGTTCGGACTTGCCACCAACAATCCTGACCGGTTTCCAAGCTGGTGCCGCTATACCATATGTCATTTGAGTGCTCAGAATCGACCCTTCCACTATCCCAGAGATCTGGTGTATCCAAAATCTCCCTACTGGTTGCTACCCTGATCTGGTAGGCAGTTTGGCGCTGCCCTCTTGCATTATCCGGTGCCTCATTTACCCAAGCCAATCGAGGTTGACTGCGGTCAACGACCGTGGGGTTTACTACATACTCGCAAGTAAGACGAACTGGTATAAGCGTACTATTGGTCTCCGAGCTACAGGCCACCAGCCACAATAATGCGATTGCTACAATCGATCTCATGATGGTTAATTTCATATATTAGAAATTAATTTAGTGCAGATCTTAATGCCAGTCAGCCTGTGCTTTCAGGCTAACTCCACACCCCCTTCCTTATTCCTTATTCCTTATTCCTTATTTCTTATTTCTTATTCCCAACTACAGGTTTATGAGCACCATTCCCAAAAGGCCGACCATTACCAGGTAGTAAATAGTGGGAACAATGGTCCTGCGCAATACCATACCTTCCTTCCCCAAAAAACCCACCGTAGCAGAGGCAGCCACCACGTTGTGAATGGCGATCATGTTGCCAGCAGCTGCTCCTACAGCCTGCAGCGCTACCACCACAAAACTGGGCATGGACAATTTCAAAGCTACTCCCAGCTGAAAAAGTGCAAACATTAAATTACTCACTGTGTTACTGCCGGCGATGAAAGCACCTAATGCTCCCACTGATGCCGCAAAGAGTGGGTATACCAATCCAACACTATCTGCTACAAACTCCGCCATGGTTATAGGCATTCCCGGTATCTCCTGGGGGTTTGCCCCCGAGTTGATGTAAATTCTAACCATGGGGATGGTGAAGATCAATACAAATCCTGCCCCTAACAGCATTTTGGCACTATCTGAAAGGGCTATGCCAACATCTCTTAAATTCATTCGATGCGAGATAATGGTGATTACTCCCACTAAGAGTAAAATAGATCCAGGCAGGTACAGCGGAGTACTACTAGCTGAAATTGAGGTTCCTAATATTTCATTCCAACTAATTTTTATTCCAGTCAACCAGCCTTTTATCGGCAATTGGGTTAACCGGGTCAAAACCAGAATCACAGCTAATAGTAAGTAAGGTGACCAGGCTTTGGCCAAAGATATATTTGGAT
>JANQPK010000193.1 GCA_028289505.1 Cyclobacteriaceae bacterium | reverse complement strand
CCTTACCTTCTGGGGTATCGTTTTCAGCTACTGGTTGTGACTCACCCTTACCCTCTACCGTAAGTCGGTCAGCGGCAATATTGAAATCCTGCGCTAAAGAGTTTTTTACGGATTGAGCCCTTTGTTGCGATAGGTTTAAATTATCACTGTCAGAACCATCACTATCAGTATGTCCTATTATATTGAGTTTTAGAGTACTATTTTCCTGCATGGCAAGCGCGATTTGGCGCAAAACTCCATATGATTCAGGTTGAATAATCGCGGAGTTTACTTCAAACAGTATACCATTAGTTGAAACCATGCCATCTCGGAGTAGCTGTCCTCTGAGGTCAAGCCCACCTTCTGCGATTTTAAGATTCCTAATAAAAATGTCTTCCTTACCATCCTTGAAGTAGTACGGTTTTAATTTAAGTGCTACAATCTTATTACCTGGCGGTACTAACCTTGGCACATCCACATATTTCTTTTCATTTACCCATAGTCGAAGTCTGGTCTTATTGACCGCTATCGATACATGGGGCTGATTTAATACTTGCTGCCTGATATCTCCCACAACCGTATTATTAATGGTAGACCCTTCTACCGTAAAATTTCTAATGTTGAACCCTACAGGGTGATATTGGCAAAATGGAATACGAACGGTTACCCGATTTCTACCATTTTTGAATCCATTATTCTCATCTAATACCACTTCGAGCAGCGTTGAAGAAGCGGTTTTCTTATCTATACCAATAGCAGCCAGGTCAAATTCGATAGTATATTCTTCTGGCAGATTTCGGGGCAAGTCCGGAATAAAATCGGAGCCACTCTTCATAAGCAACCATTTTTCGTTAGAATCGCCCAGGGTCACTACTTCGCCGGTACCGTCAGTATTTCAGCGCGCAGGAAAATCGCCCACCGCATCCTGCTCAAAATCCTCGAACACCATTAATTGTGCACCTGGGACAAAATCAAACTTGGTGTTGACCGCAAAGGTACCAGCTCCAGTTGTAGAGGCAGCAACAGTTCCACCAGCAGATCCAGATGATGGATTGGTGGTAGCACCAGCAGGTGGTGCACCGGCACTTTCATTTGGTGCCTGCCCTGTCTGCTGCTCTTCACCGGTCGCTACGTCTACGATTTCCTCTTCGGTTTCATCCAGGGCTTTATCCACTGCCTGGTCAAATCTCCGATCAATTCGCTCATTCACTTTCTGTTTAATCCTTTTGCCCAGTCCCTTGAGCTGAGCGTTGGTATCCACGGTGGAAAAACAAAGAATAGCAGTCAGGAAAAAAAAGATGATCCTTTTCATGGTTGATAACTGTTAAGGGTTAGCGTATAGGTAATTTAGTAATTTTTCTAAAAAAATTCATACACCAGCAAAGGTATGTAATAGCCCTTGGTTGATAGTTCTGCCTAGGCAAAATTTTTTGTTTAACTTTTTTAGGGTCTTTTTAAACAATTTCCTAAACAAACCGTTAAGAGGGTATTAGCAATTTTTAAATTTTATCAACGATGAAAAATATAATGAAAATTAAGGGGCAGTTGCTCACCATGTTTTTAGCAGTAATTGCCTTGACGGTCATCAGTTGTAGTGATGACGATGACAACCCAGTGAATTTACCAACCCCCGACAACATTGTAGACATTGCAGCCGCTACTCCTGAGTTGAGTACGCTGGTGCAGGCTTTAACTATATTTCCGGATTTGGTAACAACCTTAAGCGGTCCTGGTACTTTTACGGTATTTGCACCTGACAACGCCGCCTTTACGGCAGTGCTAAACGCCATAGGTCAAACCAGCGTTAATGATGTCCCGGAAGATGTGCTTCGCAGTATATTGGAGTATCACGTAGCTGCAACAGCCGCATTGATGTCTTCAGACTTGTCCGATGGACAGACTGTGGCTACGGTTAATGGATCTTCTGTCGTGGTTTCTCTTACCGGAGGTAACGTACTTATCAACACTGCACAGGTAACCAGCGCTGATATTGAAGCTTCAAATGGAATTATTCATATTGTTAATGAAGTGTTGGTTCCACCTAGCTTACTTCCAGTACTTGGTACTATTGTGGCTCCTTTGATTTTTGATAAAGATTACACTACTTTGATCGCCGCTGTTTCAGCTGCAGACGAGGATATTTTAGCAGTCCTGATCAGTAATGGTCCTTCTGGCAACGGATTAACCTTATTTGCTCCCACCAACGCGGCTTTCGAAGCTGCTGGGATCACTGAGGTACCTGACGATGGAGCTCTTTTGAGTGCAATCTTGAGATACCACGTTATTGACGGTACAGTTGGCAGCGCAGATCTACCAACTGGAGGTGCAGAAATTCAGACTTTAAACGGCAAGTTTAACTTGAGTAACGTAACCGCTGGTGTATTTATAAACGGAACCAGCCAGGTTACTGAGGTAGATATTACTGCTGACAATGGTGTAGTGCACGTGATTGATAGAACCTTGCTCCCACCTACTCAGAATATCGCGGAGATTGTCGCAGCTAGCGCAGCGGCTGATCCTGCTGAGTTCACACTGCTTCTAGCTGCTGTTGAAACCGCTAATCTAGATGGAACATTGGCAGGCGACGGAGCCTTCACTGTATTCGCTCCCACCGATGCTGCTTTCAACAAAGCTGGCTTCCCGGATGTGGCTTCAGTTCAGGCTGCAGACCCAGCTGACTTGGCCGCTATTCTAACTCACCACGTGGTAGATCCAGATGCTGTGCCTATTAAGGTATTCTCAACAGATTTAACTGATGGCCAAATGGTGCCTATGTTTAATGATCAGGACGTTACGGTAGATCTCCAAAACCTAGTGATTCAAGATGCGTTCGGATCTAATCCACCCGCAGGCTTGGTAGTTGATCTACTGAATATCAATGCCACTAACGGTGTGATTCACGTAATCGATGAAGTACTACTCCCAGCTCAATAAGGTCTAACCCAGAAACAAATTTGGTTGGTAGTTATGTGAAGCCCTTGGTCTCCGGACCGGGGCTTCGCTACTTTAATGCCACAACAGAAGCTGCCACCTGAATGCCCACCTCCATTTAATTTGATACTGAGTAATTGAAGCTGCATCGAGAATTGCCTGTAGCTCTTTTTTTAGAAAACCTCTTAAAACAGAAACGGGAGCATCATTCTTTACCATAGTTGAATGTGAAAAATACCTGGTGATAATCAGTATCGACCAATAAGCAAACCAGTGGCGATGCAAATCATTAACAACCACTCCCAATCGTGATTGTTGATATAAATTACGAAACAACCTTACCAGTTGCTGCTGGTTGAAATGATGCGTAAATAGGGTACAGAGCGTGATGTCAAATTGCTTAGCTTGAAAGTCCTCAGAAAAAATATCCAGTGCCTCATAAGTAATTTCAGGAAAATGCCTGCTGTTTTTCCGAGCATAGGCTACCACGTTGGGATTTGCATCGATTCCATATAGTTTTACTTGGACTCCGGATCTATGAGCCCACTGTGCAATTAAGTTCAAAATATCTCCTCCCCCACAACCCAAATCAGCAATTTCAAAGCACTGCTTTTCATCTGGATTTACAGGAAGTAGTTGCTTTATTCCCTCCAGCGTGATGCTGTTGCCGCCTAATAATCGATTGATTATCTCTAATTCCTTTAAGGTCTGATTCAAAGTCTCCCCACCACAACTCAAATCATCCATAATCTCTGGCTGAAAAGACCTATGTTCAAAAGAAACCCCCATTTCTATGGTGCCTGGCGCTGAAGGGAGATGATCATACTTTCCAAGGTTAGACCAGGTCCAAAAGCCATCGCCAAAATGGTTCCCTGCTCTTGGTTGGAATTTCGAAATTCGCTCATAATGCTTTTTAGTACAAACAGTATGGTAACGGATGACATATTTCCAAACTCACGCAATACCTCAAAAGCGTACGCATTCTTGGCCCTCGGAATCTCGAGCTCACGCTCCACTTGTTCCAGGATCAATTTGCCCCCCGGATGCAAGGCAAAATAATCAACTTCTGGTAGTTGTAATGCGGTATCCTGCAATAAACCCCCTATCAAATCCCTTACACCGGATTTAATCAGATCTGGCACATAAGAAGAAAGGTTCATTTCAAAACCGAAATTACCAATACTCCAGGCCATATGCTTTTTGCCTTGATTCACCAGATGGCAATAAAAACGCTGGGGTTGAAACGCTATGTCATCAGGTGGTTTGCTGGTTAGAATCACCGCTGCAGCCCCGTCTCCGAATAGTGCATTGGCCAGCAGATTATCCTGACTGTTTCCCTTCTGAAAATGGATACTGCACAGTTCTACACTGGCAATTAATACATTAGCCTCAGATTCGGACCTGCATATATTATCTGCCAGTCTAATGGCGTTGACCGCGGCATAGCACCCCATGTAGTTTACCGCGATACGTTTAACACTAGCATTGAGTTCAAGCTGTTCCACCAATTCAATATCCAGTCCTGGTGCGTACATTCCGGTACAGCTTACGGTAATTAGATGCGTGATAGAAGTCAAGTCAAAAGCAGGAATTTGCTCAATACAATCTGATATAGCTTCCAGCACCAAGGGTAATGCCTTTTTTTGGTATAATCCCATCCGCTGTTCTACTCTGGGAAAGGGCTCCAGATCCTCTGTCGCTGGATAAAACGTTCGATTTTGACCGCTATAGTCCGGAATTACCGAATGGCGATGTTTGATTCCCGTAGCTCTGTACAGGGCTCGCAAACGATCTGCTTCTATTCCGTCAAGCCCATGTACTTTCAGCATAAAATCAAGTATGTTTAGCTGAGGTATTTTAGGACCAGGAGTGGCCGTGCCTATGGATCTGATAAAGGATTTCACGTTTCAGAATAATAAGCAAAAAACCGATAAATTGATTCCAAAATGATTTACAAATGTTGAGCAGGTCCACCTTACTTCATCTGAGATTGCCTTTTTCCTTGTACCTGCTACCCATCTATTTGTTTGCAATTAGCCAGACAGGACCTATTGCTTGGCCAAAGGCCCTGTTGGTTTTTTTTATTCTTCACTTTCTGTTATACCCTGCCAGCAACGGCTACAACAGCTACTTTGATCGCGATGAGTCCAGTATTGGAGGTTTGAAAAAACCACCACCTGTGCAAAAGGAACTTTATTGGGTATCCCTCATACTGGATCTGCTGGCAATTCTATTGGGATTAATCATCAGTTGGCAGTTTTCTTTGATGCTACTCATCTATGGATTAGTTTCTAAGGCGTACAGTCACCCCGGCATCCGCATTAAACGTTATCCTTGGCTAAGCTGGCTGATAGCCGGGTTCTTTCAGGGTTTTTTTACCTTTGTGATGACCGTTATTGGGGTGCAGGATGCTGCCTCGGTGGTAAAAGAGCTACCATTGATCATAGCGGCTCTATTAAGCTCCCTAATGCTGTGGGGATCATACCCCATGACCCAGATTTATCAACATCAGGAAGATCTGAGAAGAGGAGATATAACCCTGAGTCAACGATTGGGTGTATTAGGCACCTTTCATTTTACCGCAGCCTGCTTTTTGCTGGCCTCATCCGGATTCTTTATTTATTTTATCAACTTTTATCATCTGAATCAGGGAATTCTCTTCCTGGCGTGTATGTTGCCAGTGGTAGTGTATTTTGGTTATTGGTATGTCCGGGTTAGGCAAACCCCCAGTCTGGCTGATTTCGACCATACCATGCGACTAAACCTCATCTCCTCAATATGCTTGTGTGTTTGTTTTCTGGTGTTATTTTTGCTAAACCACTAAAAGGTTTCGCCATGGGTTTGCCTTACCAAATAGTTGGCTACCGGTGGTACATTGCGCACCAAACTCACTGCGAAGGAGGAGGCCCAGCGACCGCCGAACAGTCTTTGTAAATTTCGGCCTGCCCATAATCTTTGCTTAAACTGGTGGCTCCATATCATAGAATAGTCCCGCTCCAGGTCAGCCCTGTGATAATAAGGTTTATTAAAAAATTTTACCACCAGTGGTGACAGCAAGCTCGAAGAGTGAATAGCCATGGCCATTCCGTTACCACATAATGGGGTGATCAGACCAGCCGCGTCACCACACATCAATATGTGATTTTCTACCGGCAACTTGCTTTCGAACGAAACCTCATTGATCACCAAAGGCTGCTCAAATAAAAAATCAAAATTATTGAACGCCTGTTTTAGAAAGGGATTTTTGGATAGCAGTTTTTGCTCAAGCTGCTTGATAGTGCCAAATTCTTTAAGAGAATCACCCGCAGCCAGGTAGCACAAATTGATGCGTTGATCCTCAACAGCACTAATTCCCGCATAACCTCCCGGAAAATTGTGCAGCGCAATCAAGTCAGATGGAAAAGCGCCTCTTGCATGATGCTTTACCGCCAGATAGGATGACCTCTTTCTCATGAATGGGCGATCCATGAATTTGTCCAACACTGACCGCTTTCCAAAAGCCCCTATGGCTACAGTACTGGCTAGTTTTTGCTGGTCATTCAGCGTGATTTCAAACTGATCCTCCCTGAACTCAACGGACTGTACATATTTTCTGGTAATGAATTGTACCCCTAAACTTAGGGCGGTCTGGTATAAGAAATGATCGAATTGATAACGACTGATACCGAACCCGCCCAATGGCAAATCCATGGTTGCTTGATGACCCCCTATCGAACTTAGTTGAAGCTTATTAATCTGAGGTGGTTGGAATTGATCGGGATACAAACCCAATCGCTGGAGGAACGGTGCTACTTCGTTGGAAATGTACTCACCGCAAACCCGGTGGAATGGGTATTCCTTTTTTTCCACCACTACCACCTCAAGGTCCTGTCTTACCAATTGAATTGCACACGTCAATCCAGCTAAGCCTCCTCCAATGATCACTACCCCAACTTGTTGCATATTTCGATAAGACAGTTGCTTAATAAAAAATGCCTGAATGAGTATGCCTTGTGGGACATGCTGGATTCGAACCAGCGACCCCTTGCTTGTCGAGCAAGTGCTCTAAACCAACTGAGCTAATATCCCTATTAAGTGTTGAGTCAAACACAATATTACAGATTCTTGTGCCGAACTCAAACCCTAGTTGAGTTTGAGTTTGAGTTTGAGTGTGCTATATTTATCCAAGTAACATTAAATACCATGCATGACTTCAAAGTAGGGGATTCTGTATGCCTGGTTACCAACCCCAATGATGTGATGACCGTCTGTTCAGTATTCGGTCAACGACTAGTAGAGTGCTCTTGGATTGGCAAGGAAGGACGATTGTATAAGAATAGTTTCCGTCCCGAATCGTTACAACTGGCTAGTGATGATAAACCTACGGATTCTCATCCACAAGACTCATTTATAAGAATTAGTAATACAGATGAACCGGATGAGTTCACACTTTAGAATTAACAACAGTTAAAAGCATACAGGATCTGCTCATAACCTGTATGCTCCCTGTATGCTGTTGCTGCTAAATATCTACTGACTGTCCCGCTCTGCAGGCGATCTTTAGGATTCTTTTTTCAGCTCAACATTGCCGACAATTTCTACATTGTCACCGACAACCAATCCGCCAGTTTCCATTGCGGCATTAAACTTCATATTGTAATCAAATCGATTGATCACACCCGAAATTTTAAACCCAGCTTTGGTGTTGCCGTAGGGGTCTTTTATGGTTCCTCCATGTTTTACATCCAGTACCACAGGCTTGGT
>JANQPK010000188.1 GCA_028289505.1 Cyclobacteriaceae bacterium | reverse complement strand
CTCTTACCTGATTACTCGGCCCACTAGTGGGCCTTGATCACACCTGCAATTATCTTTCTAAAATTGTAAACTCTACTCTTCGGTTACGCTGGCGACCTTCGTCCGATTGATTATTCGCCACAGGTTTGCTTTCACCATACCCCTGAGAGGTAACCCTATCGGGTTCAATCCAATTTTCCAGCAAAAATGACCTTACCGCCCCTGCCCTACCATCGGACAAATTGAAATTATAGGCGTCAGATCCTTTACTGTCGGTATGGCCTGCGATCTCCACCTTAACCGATGGATTGTCTTTAAGAAAATCAACCACCATATTGAGCTCAGTAACACTCTCAGGCCGTAAAGTAGTCTTGTCAAAATCAAAGAAAATATTGTTTAAGCGAACCGTACTGCCAATTTCAATCTTGTCCAGATAAATATCTTTCTGAATGACCGTGTCTGACTCAATTTCTGGTATTAACAACGATTCAGTTTCGTTGAGATAACCTTCTGAGGTTGATAAAATCTGATATTCACCATCGGCTGCTATTTTTACTTCATAAAATCCATCATTAGCATCAGATACCGCTTCACCTGCGGTCAGTTGATGTATCTCATACTTCACAGAGGCTGAAACAGGATCTTTGGTTTCCTGGTCAAATACAAATCCCCAAACCGTCAGCATAGGCTTGGGTTTTTCCACTGGGATCAAGGTCAGAATATCCAGGCTACCGCCATCTGGTGACATGTAGGCCCGGGTGGTGAAGACATTGCCTTTATCATCAACCGAATAATAGGCATCAAAACCCGAGGTATTTATTGGAGCACCCAGATTGATAGGGTCTGACCAATTTAACCAGGTATCGTCAAGTCTCTTGGTAACATAAATATCCGAGCTCCCGTGTCCACCTGGTCTGGTACTGGCAAAATATAGGGTATTTCCATTTGGATCCAGGCTTGGACCAAATTCATCATGAGCAGTATTCAATGCTTCAATATATTTTGGCTTGGACCAACTTCTATCCTCTTGTTTAAAGCTGACATACAAATCGCTTATTTTTTCGTCCTTTAGCTCACTGAAGTAAAGTAATAGCACGTTACCTGATTGATTCAGAATTCCCCCTGAATAAACTCCTTTTCTCATGGTATCATAATCCCTGATTCGCAGGGGAATGGGAGCATCCCATCCGTTGAAATTGCGATGAGCAATGGAAAACCCTTCTGATGACTTTGTGCCCTTTCCTCTAACCAATAAGGTATTTCCATCGTTTATCACACTCATCACCTGATTGTAGCGGTTTTGATTCAATGGGGCAGGCATATGCACCGCGTCCCCCCATTTGCCACTTCCGGTACGCTCAGAAAACCAGATATCCTGACTTCCTTTGGTACCATGCTTATTATCTGGGTGATCGGCTACAAAAAAGTAAAGAATAGAACCATCAGTGGAAATGACCGGGGCTCCCTCATGAAAGGGTGAATTCACTCTTTTATCCATCCTCTCGAGATGATACTCAAGTTTCTTTTTGGGTTTGGGAGGATCTGTTGATAGTACTGCTAGTTGGGCTTCTACACTTAAAGCCGTTCCTAACAGCAACGCCAAGAAAAACCAGCGACAATTCATCTTGACGCTAAAGTACTAATATCAACCTATGCCATACTGTTAAATCTTTTGACAAAAATTACCATGTACAGAATTAGCTGTTTTTCACATGGTTTCCGCGGTCTCCAGGTAGTTCATGGTGATAAAGGAAAGGATCAACCCCGATGCAATACCTTCCACTGTTACTGCCACTGCTGCAATGTAGGGATTTAGGTATTGCCCGAACGGCTCATTTTCCACCATGGATTGCATAAATGCCGGATCAATAAAGTTGGTGTAGATAAACACAAATAAGCCGAAAATCAAAGCGGCAACAATTCCTGTTAAAACACCCAGTCCCAATCCTTTAAAATAGGTAAAGGATTCTGGTTTGGTACTGCTGAAATATCTTAAGGCCATCACTACTCCGGCTGCTAATACGAAAAAGTTCAACACTCGTAGCTCAATAATGTGGACAATCCCCAGCAGTTTCATGATAAAAAATAAAATAATGAGCCCGATAGCAGTTAAGAGCCCATATTTTTCAGCTGTCTTTTCAATGGTTATTCTTTCGGTCATGGCTTGATAGTTTGTTACTATAATATATCGATTTTTTATTAAGTTTAAAACTATGGCTAGACACGTTTGCGTGCAAGTCGGATGTTCTGTATTGGCAAGTAAGACATCCTTTAGACACTGTTTGGCCCTTTTGTGGAGTCCAAGTACTCAATACCTTATTCCACTAATGACCATTCTATCAAGACAGGTTCGATGGAGAGAAAACCTGAAACAGTTGGCAATTGATAAACCTCAAGGCTAATACTCCAGAATCTTAAATTCCACCCGACGGTTCAAACGTCTGGTCAATTCTTTACTATTATCGGCTATTGGTTTACTTCCTCCATATCCAATGCCATTGATCCTTTCCTGCTCTACACCTCTTTTGATCAAATATTGTTTTACGGCATCCACTCTTTCCTCGGATAGCTTTCGATTCTTAAACCGATCACCTACATTGTCGGTGTGTCCTTCAAGTTGAATTTTAACCATGGGGTTCTCCTTCATCATCCTGGCAAGCTTATCCAATTCCGGATAGCTGGTGGGAATTAACTGGGCTTTACTCTGGTAGAATAGCACATTATTCATTTTAACGGTTTGCCCAGCCTCGATAGGCGTAAGGTAGAGATTACGCTCAATTTCTTGATAGGAGGTGATACCACTCAAATCTAGCCGATCCTGTACAGAGTAAAAGCCACGTTTTTCAGCAAAAAAGCTGTACACCTGATTGATCGGTAATACGATCTCATAGTAACCAACTTGAGGATCCGATTGAGCCACCCCAATCTCCCGGTCGCTTTTAAAGTCGTGATAGGTAATTCCAGTTGAAATGGGGTCGCTAGTTTTACTGTTCAGCACTTTCCCGTAGACCAGCACCACCGGTTCGGGTTTAACTGGAGTAGGAAGGGCAATTTTGTAAATATCATTACGACCAATCCCACCATCATTGCTTACATAATAGGCATAATCCCCTGCTGCTGGTACACTGTAATAAGCATCTGTTCCCGGGGAGTTGATGGGTTCACCCAGATTGGTAGGCTGTGACCAATTCACCCAACTATCATCCAACCTGCGGGACATAAAGATGTCATTCCTCCCATATCCGGGATGTCCATTAGAACTGAAGTATAAAGTTTTACCATCTGCTGCAAGAAAAGGAGATAATTCCGTTCCAGGTGAATTAATATTTGACCCTAAATTTTTAGGAGCAGACCAGATTCCATTCCCTTCAGAAAAACTCACGTACAAATCTCTGCTGCCATGAGTATCGTCACGGTTTACCGCCAGCAGTATTTCCTTTCCATCATTGGATAGAAAATACTCATTGTAAAAACTCTTATTATAAAAACTGCGCATCTTTACATCTTCCGGCATGGTCCAGCCTTTTGCAGTCCTGTGACTTATGGAAAGACCCATTCCCTTCTGATTGCCATCAGGGGCATAAGTATTCATCAGCAGCAAGGTGTTCCCATCAGGGCTGACGGAAAATACCGCATTTGGGCCTGAATTATTAATTGGAGCGCCCAGATTTTGGGCTTCCGACCAGCCATTTTCGCCAAGACTCGAAAAGTAAACATCCTGTAAATCCCGTGCACCACCTTTGTTACCCGGGTCAAATCGTCGGGAAAAATAAATGCCTTTTCCGTTGGGAGTAATTACCGGGGTCATTTCTTCGTAAGGGCTGTTAATGGCAGTACTCATATGCACCGGAGGCTCCACGTACTCTAATTCCTTTACCAGGTTAACTGGCAATCCGGTACCGGTGATGATAAAATCATCAGCCTGAAGCGAACCAGCACCCCATAAGGCAATTCCAAATGCCTTACCGGTCAAATCCAGGGCCTGGCCGGTGTAGACCAGGTTGTCGTTAATATAGTATCGTATGCTTTGATTATCTTTAGTTATCCTGAGCACATTGTAATCCACCCTCACTTTGCCAGCTTTCTGATTTACTTCACATTGAACCTGTCCATTATTGATGGTACAGATAGAGTATTTTCTTCCTTTTATCAGAAAATAATGGGCATTTTGAGGGCTCTTCCCTCCCCAAACCAGTCCATATTCACTGCCAGTCATAAAGGATTTCAGGCGTACTTCGTAAGTAAAATCTCTCTTACTATTAAGCCTGTTGCAGTAGTAGGTGATGGCATGGGGAACAGTGCCTGAGTATTCCCAATGATAACGCCCACCTTTTATCTGGCCCATATTGTATTGGTCCTTTACTTCGCGAAGTAAAGGTTCAGCAGACTGCTCGAAGGTCTCCACATACAGTTTTTGCTGGGCTTTAGATTCAGAAAATGAAAATCCGTAAACGATGAAAAAAATTAACAGGGATCTAATCATTCAATTTAAATAACTGGAATTTTTACCAAATATTTCAATTAATATCCGTGGTCATCAACTGATGTAGGATTTATACTTAATTCTTTAATAAACCCTAATCATGGTTAAACGTTAAATTTAGTTCAACTAACAGCATATGCGTAGACTAGATCAAATACTAGACCAGACTCTTTTGGAGCTGGATCAAATTTCGGACGAAGACTGGGAATTTAAGCCCGCTCCACACAAATGGTCAAAAAAGGAAATTTTAGGTCACCTGATGGATTCCGCCAGAAACAACCTACAGCGATTTACGGAAATCGATTATTTCGAATCACCCTACCAGGTGCTTAGTTACAATCAAGATCGTTTGGTGCTGGCCAATCACTATCAGAGTGAACCGGTAACCTTGATTAAGGCTATGTGGGCATCACTTAATCGACATATTGCGTATCTTATCGATTGCCAAACCACCGAATCACTTGATAAAGCAGTGATATTACCGGATGGTACTAAGACCAATCTTAAATGGCTTGTTGAGGACTATATAGAACATTTACTGCACCACAAAGCTCAAATACTTATCTAATGCAATTGGTACAACTGAAGCATGGAGATTCAGCTTATGCCTTCTCATTTGGCAAACAATTCACTATCAATAGCCTAACATCCATGGACCAAAAATAGACTGCTATGAGAATCCTTTTATTGATATTATTTTATACCACAGTTCATGCACAAGATTTTAGTATGCCTTTATGGCCTTCTGAAGTACCCAATCAATTAGAATCCAGTAGTATAGAACAACAAGAGCAACGTGATCTTCTGTGGATCACTAATGTTCAGAGTCCGGAAATTGCAGTATTTCTACCCACAAAAAGGCATGCAAATGGACAGGCAGTATTAATCTGCCCCGGTGGAGGTTATGCAGGACTGGCCTATGACTGGGAA
>JANQPK010000310.1 GCA_028289505.1 Cyclobacteriaceae bacterium | reverse complement strand
GTCATACCAACCGTATCTCCAAAGTCATACTTAAATACCCCTCTTGTCAATTTCGGGCACGAGGTTGGCTCACTGGCAATACATCGAATACAACGCCCTTCTTCGAAATTCAGGCGTAAGAAAGGAAACGCCAAACCTGCAAAATTGCTTCCACCTCCAAAAGGAGCAATCACTACATCCGGTAGTTCACCGGCTAACTCCAATTGCTTGATGGCCTCCAGACCGATCACCGTCTGGTGTAACTTCACATGGTTTAAAACACTACCTAGGGCGTACTTGGTTTCTTCGTCGCTGGCGGCCCTTTCTACTGCCTCTGAAATGGCAATTCCCAAGGAGCCAGTAGTATTGGGGTCTTGCTGTAGAATCTTCCTGCCTGCTTCAGTGGCATCTGATGGCGAGGGGAAGACCTTTGCTCCCCAGGTGTTCATCATAACCTTTCGATAGGGCTTATGATCGAATGATACCCGAACCATATACACCTCGCATTCAATACCGAAGTGATTGCAGGCAAAACTCAGGGCACTACCCCATTGTCCAGCACCAGTTTCTGTGGTGATCCGTTTTATACCTTCCTGTTTGTTATAGTAGGCTTGTGCCACCGCGGTGTTGGGCTTGTGGGAGCCAGTTGGGCTAACGCCTTCATACTTGTAATAAATCTTTGCCGGAGTATCCAGTGCTTCTTCTAAACCAAAAGCGCGGTACAGAGGAGAGGGGCGCCACATAGAGTAGATGTGCCTAATTTCATCGGGTATTTCCACCCACTTTTCCCCAGTTACTTCTTGCTTGATCAGTTCCATTGGGAATAGTGGAGCCAATGCATCTGGACCAATGGGCTCTTTGGTAGCAGGATGTAACGGGGGTAGTGGTTTGTTAGGCATATCTGCGACGATGTTATACCATTTGTCAGGTATATCCTGCTCGCTGAGTACGATTTTTCGGGTTTTCATTTATGGATTTAGTTCTGGCACTAACTGGATTTGGTGCTGCAGGTATCGATTCCGACAATGGCGTAAAGCGGACAGATGCTGAAGAAGCTGGTCAACACAAAGACCGCAGCTACCACCATTAATATGATACCGAGTATACCCGGTACAGTTCCGGTAAAATACAGAGCTGCCACAATTATGGCAATAATTACTCTTATAATCCTGTCGGTATTTCCCATGTTGCGTTTCATTTTAGTAGGGGTTAGTTAAACAAATGTCGTACAATTAGCACCATGCCGGCAATAATTCCAATGCAAAGCGCGCAAACAATTATAAGTTTTATCACCTTACTCATCACTGACAAAAGTCAGTTTCAGGGCACTGACCTCTCATATGAATTTTTATTTATAACAATCGATTAAATTCCAATGCTCGCTCAACCCAGTAGTCAAGGTCTTCATCTAAATCAAATCCTTCTGGATCCACAAACAGAAATCCCCGCATTACCCGACCAGTAAAATCCATCTTTCGACTGCTTTTTTGGCCTAAAAGCTGTTCATAGGGGAGCTTTCCCACCCGGACCATCAATCGGTCCTGTTTGGTATTTTTATCGGTATCGATGCCCAGGCACATCTTGTGGTTGACCATAAATACAAGTCCCCCCATCATTTTCTTTTCTTCCGTGGTACCAGCACCTTTTAAACATTGACGTATTCGATCTGCTAAAAATTCATTGTAGGCCATGATTATTTGCTCGTGATTTTTTCATCTCATGCTTAAGTTATCAAAAAAATAGGCCTGGTAATGGTTATCACCAGGCCGGATAGTAGTCACTCATTTCGCCGGCGGGTTGCCGCTGGCTTAAAACTATTCTTGATCTGAAGACTGGAAGTATTTATATACAAATCCAGCCAGAACTGCACCGATAATAGGCATTACCCAGAAAAACCAAATTTGTCCTAATGCTATCCCGCCTTCGAACAAGGCTGGCCCGGTGCTTCGCGCCGGGTTTACGGAGGTGTTGGTTATAGGAATACTCACCAAGTGAATTAGAGTAAGAGCAAGACCTATAGCAATTCCAGCAAATCCAGCAGGAGCTCTTTTATCTGTAGCCCCAAGGATTATAAACAGGAAGAAAAAGGTCATGGAGATTTCCGCCAGCAGTCCGGCCATATAAGAATACCCACCGGGAGAATGCTCACCATAGCCGTTGGTAGCTAATGCACCAGCTTTCATTTCGAAATCCGCCTTGCCACTAGCTATGAAATAGATTACCGCGGTGGCTACTATGGCCCCTATGACCTGGGCAATTATGTAGGGGATAATTTCTTTTGCCGGAAATCTGCCGCCGGCCCATAAGCCTAAAGACACCGCAGGATTAAAATGACCTCCGGAAATACCGCCAACGGCATAAACCATGGTTAAAACAGTTAAGCCAAAAGCCAGGGAAACTCCTAGCAGTCCGATACCGACATCCGGAAAAGCCGCAGCAAAAACTGCGCTGCCACAGCCACCTAATACCAGCCAAAAGGTGCCAAAAAACTCTGCACCCAAACGTTTTGATAGATCCATATCTAATGTTGTTTTAAGTTTTGAACAATCAAAATACAAAAATCTATTAGAAATAGCAGGTAATCACCATATTAGGCAAACTAAGGATTCCAACATGAACAGAAGATCATTTGTAAAATCAGGACTGGCTACCTCGGCTTTACTGGGGCTTCCTAATTTGAATACCGCAATGGCTGCCGTAAAATTTGATAGCAGTAAACCGTTCAGGTTGAAATATGCCCCTCACCTAGGTATGTTTAGACATTCGGCCGGAGAGGACCCCATCGATCAGATTAGATTTATGGCTGATCAAGGTTTCACTGCTTTTGAGGACAACCGGTTATCGGCCCGTGAAGTTTCCTTGCAGCAGCAGATTGGTAAAGCCCTAGTGGATCTAAATATGGAGATGGGGGTTTTTGTGGGAAACTGGGAGGTTAGGAGAGGAGACGGTCTAGCAGCTGGTGATGAATCCGTGAGAGCAGCATTCGTAGCAGAAGTGGCGGCATCGGTGGAGGTGGCTAAACGGGTAAATGCTACCTGGATGACCATAGTTCTGGGAAACCGTCACCATAAACTGGAACCAGACTATCAAACTGCCAATATTGTGGAAACACTGAAACAGGCCTCAGCTAAACTGGAACCTCATGGACTGGTGATGGTGATTGAACCGCTGAATCATCTGCACAACCATCCGGACGTATTCCTGAGTAAGATCCCGCATGCTTACCTGATCTGTAAGGCCGTAAACAGCCCTGCCTGTAAAATATTGTTTGACCTATACCATCAGCAAATTACCGAAGGCAATATTATTCAAAACATTGACTATGCTTATGAGGAAACCGGCTATTTCCAAATTGGGGATGTACCTGGCAGAAAAGAGCCCACCACTGGAGAAATGAACTATTCAAATATTTTTAGGCATATCCATAGTAAAGGATATAGCGGGATATTGGGGATGGAACATGGCAATTTTTTCCCAGATAAAGAGGGAGAAATGAGTTTGATTAAGGCCTACCGAGAAGTGGATGATTTCTAAAACTGCAATTGCTCCATAGCAGTTTGCTTAAAACTTCGTCCGATAGGAAGCATGATATGGTTGATGGTGACTTGCTTACGAGTAAAGGTAGTTACTTTCTCTTTGTTGATGATAAAAGACCGATGGATCCTGACAAATTGATCAGGTAGGTCTTGGTGCAGCTTGGTGATTTTTTCGCGGGTCATCAACTGGCCGGTTCTAGTGACTACTTTAACATAATCATCAAGGCTCTCGAGGTAAAGTAAATCATCAAATGGTACCTGGATATTTTTGCGGTCAGCCCTAATGGTTATGGCGGTTTTTTCGTTTCTCAATCTTTGTTGCTCCAGCGATTCAATAAGCTTATTTTTACCTCGCATCTGGATTATCAGTCTAATAAAACTGGTAATAAATACGATCAGGTATAAAGTAATACCCAAAACAAAAATTGAGGTGCTTACCACACTCATAGTAATCAGGCGATAATTGGCAATCACGGCGAATGAAAATATGGCTACCAGCATTTCTAGGTACAGGCTGACTACTAACATATAGAAAGTGTACAGGGCCAAGGACCAATACTGACCGGTAAGAAAATACCTGGGTACCAGAAATAGGTCAAAGAAATAGCTAGTACCCATTACAATGGGAAGTAGCAAACTGGAGAAGTAAAAGGCCAGGCTATAGCTTTCCCAATATTGCCCAAAGAAGACTGTGAGAAATAACAGTACTAGTGTCCAATAAACTATATGTTGAACGAATCGAACTCGCATATTTGTTAAAGACTAAAATGGCGAAATTCGTTTAGAAAGTGATAATTTGTCGGTGGAATGCAGGTTTTCCACAGGATACGACCTTGCCGGAGTAACTACTCTTGCAGACATTTGATGCTGTAAATGTTTTATTAAAATCTGAGCATTATGTTCGAATTATTTTACATGGGCGGACCGCTTTTCATGGGAATCCTTACGCTCATTTTTATGGCAATGATTGTGGTGGCTGTGGTTAATGGTATACCAATATTACGGGCAGAGGTAGATTTGGACAATAGCGCCCGAAAGATAGGCTATGTGAAATCCTTAGGTTTATTTGCCGCGATCATTGGTATACTTGGCCAACTTATTGGATTGTTTATGGCATTTAATGCTATTGAATCAGCCGGAGATGTATCACCGTCGCTAGTAGCAGGGGGCTTCAAGGTTTCGATGATCACTACTTTGTATGGCCTTTTTATATATGCCATCTCGCTGTTCATTTGGTTTGGTCTAAGTTTTATGATTAACAGGGGTAAGACACGGTAATCTTGTTATTGAATGGCAGCCATTGAACCATCAAGCTCTGCCAACCGATTTTGCCGGTCATGGCTTCAAATCTAACACTCTTTGTTGCTCCCTTCCGATCCCATTGATGATTAACTTATCTCTGGTAAAAGTGGCAATAGCATAACTGTTCTGATCGGTATCCACCATGCCTTTGAAAGTAACAAAGTGAGTTCCTTGGTATTCGGCATAAGCTCCTGCATGGTTATGACCGTTTAGCCAGGCCTTTACACATGAGTATGAACTGACTAAATCTACCAACTCCCCAGCATTCCACAGTGTATGATTTTCATCAGGAAGAACGGGAAAATGACACAACAATATTACCCTATCACCATTAATCTCAGACTGATCCAACTCTTGTTTTAACCATGACATTTGGGGCTTCCCAATGGCACCATTCCAGGTTTCACGATCGGAATACTGCCGCTGGTATATTTGGCTGGCTTGTTGATGATGGTCACTATGCTCAGGCCATGCATATAAACTAATGTCGTTTCCATCCAGGATAATAAATTTCCATGCTTTGATCATTACAGAAAAATACCGTGCTTTCATTCCCATAATTTCGGGAACAGCCAGTTTAAATTGTTCCTCTACAGAAAAATCATGATTCCCCAGAACCTGGGTAAAGGGGGCTTTTAACCGGCTAAAAATAGGAAGAACTTCTTCAAAACTTGCATGGTGCTGGTC